>CBDLTN010000042.1:0-16632 GCA_965306065.1 uncultured Sulfurospirillum sp.
CCAAATATCGATGATAAAAGATCTGAGGTTCCTGCAAAGGTTAAGCAAATCATTTCTAAAATGACAAATAAAAGAGCTAAAGAAAGATATGCAAATGTTGAAGAAATTATTTATGCTATTAACCAATCTATTGAGCAAGAAAAAGAAGAAAATGCAGCACTTGAAAAGTTAGCTGCAAAAGGACACCAAAAATCAGAAGAAATAAAACAAACTAGACTTAAACAACAGCAGGAAGCAGAAAAGAAAGAAGAATTTAAAAAATTCATAAATCTACATATTCAAGAATTAAAAAACCAAATAGAATCACAAGTTAAGAAATATAATTCAAGAGTTGAAGATAATCGTATATCTTTGATAGAAAAGCAAAGAATCCCAAAAACAGATAATAACTTTAGTATTAAATTAAATGGAATTTCTGGATTCTTTGAATTCTTTGATTATGAAGCATTAAAAACCACTATCCCAGATAATATTTTTAAGCAAAAAAATATTATCTTTTTAGGTAAATTCCGTACCAACTATTTAAACCATAAGTTGAACTCTTGTTTTGGGTTTAATTTAGTATTAGTTCAAAAACCAGGCGAAATTTATGCTGATTGGTATGTAGCTTCTTTTTATGACACAGGGTTTTCAGGTAGTAGTAAAAAAGAATATTGTTTAGACTTACAAGAATTCTTAAATGAATTTCCTTTATGTTTTGTAATGCATACAGTTGCGGTAAACTATAAAAAATTAGAAGATTCACATATTCATAGAATTATTGAAGAGTTAATTGAGTTTAGTTAAAACTTATTTAGTGTGGTGTGGGGCGTAAGGTGTGACCTCACAGCGTGTCAGTACACAGGATCATTCCAGAAATTGTCTCACAGCTTCACTTATCGAAGAGAATAAGAATCTATTCTCCCCGCACTAGACACCCCCCCAACAAATTGTAACAGTACAGTTTAATTCTATTTCCATAGTTGCTCCTGCTTCTAAACAAAAATTTAAAAAACCAAACAGAGCTGCACAGAAAAAAACCAAAATGTCCATAGTTATTAAATAATTATACAAAACTAGTTGTTATTATAAACTTTAATTATTATAGAAAGTATTTTTTTATTCTTTTGAGTCGCTTAGCTCCTTTGAAAATAAAGTGGCTACAATTTGTGCAAGGTGAGCAAAATGACTCTACTTGCTAATTTTCATTTTCAACTACTTCAGTATCAATAATATCTTCACCTTTTGGATTAGCAGGATTGTTTTTATTAATACAATTACAATTAGGTTCAACACAAATAAACCCAAGATTATCAAAATGAAATTTTTTTTGATGTGATCTGTCAATAGAAAATAAGACACAAAATTCTGAATAATCTCTTTCTAAACCTCTTTTTTTTGGAACACGAAGCACTCATATTAGTTTTCTATGTTCTACAAAGTGTTCAAAAAGTAAAAACTGCAAAGTTCTACAAACCTTATGGGATTATGGAAAAAAGTTAGCTTTTAAATTATATATTTAAAGCTTGTCCAATCTTTCTTCAAAAAATATAACCAATTGAGAAAGTTTAAACTCCAGTTCCAAATAGGTATTGACCACTTTTTACTTTCTTTTTGGATACTCATATAGAGTAGTTTGTGATTTTTTACTAATTTAAAAGTAATTTTAACGTTTGCAATAAAACCTCCTATATGTCCAATTATTTCTTTTTAAATCTCTTTGATATTTTTTGACATAATTTTCCTTTTTAAAATATTTTTGAAATCCAATTATCAGGTCTATCTTTGATCCACCAAGCAATTAATCCAAGAGTATAAACAAATAGTACAGAACCTATTGTAGTTGGTTCTGTATTTATTGTTAGTAATGATGTTGGAAGCATATAAAACACTACAATTATGTATATATACTGTTTCATGTATTTGAAATACTCCAAACAATAATTTTTTTAGTAATTTGTAGTACTACTAAATCAGTCTTTTCTGCTTTTAAATACAGAGTTACTACATCTAAGATAAGATATTGAATTACTATAAATCCTATAGAATACACTCTTCCTTTTTTTCTATCTAAATTTGCAAGAATAAAATAACCAATAAAAAACATAAGAGCTGATAAAACCCACTTTACAATATTCATTTCTATAATTTCACCTCCTATATACCAGCCAATATATGTTATTGGCCAGACAGGAAATAAAAAGATATAAAACATCACGTACATTCCTCCAAATAAATAAATCATCTTTTTCCCTTTATATTGAAGTCATTCCCCAGATAATAAACTCTTTTATCCAAGTTATTATCTGAAGTTCATTGTTTGTGGGATCTATGTAAGTTGTAACTATATCCATTATTAAATACTCTAAAGCTACAAACCCTAGAGCATATAATTTTCCTTTTCTTGCATTAAGATATAAGATAATGCAGTAACCAAGAACATACATAAATATACCTGCACCCCATAGCGCAAAGTTAACTGCTACATACTTTTTGGCAAGAAACAGTCCTAAAAGAACCATAGGCCAGACAGGTATAAAAGTTATAAGAATTAAAAACATAATTGCAGAGCTCATTTCGTTATTATTGATTGTCCATACAGGACCATTACTATTACTCATAATTTTTCTCCTTGGTTTTTCTTATATATACTAAAGTACTTATGTAAATCTAACTTATTTGAGAGCATCAATAAAAGTGTTAAAATAACAGATAATACAGATGTAATTACACTATCAGTGGTAAAAAACTCAGAGTTTATAAATGAGCTAAGAGGTATGCCTATGAGCATAAAAAAAAGACTCATATAAACTACTCCGTTATCTAAGCTATAAAGAGCAATAAACATCATCCAATGCAACTTATCATTTGTTTTTAATTTATGTAACAAACTAATCTCTTTCATTATATTTCTCCTTTACATAATTTAGCTTCTATGGAGCTATTATTATTTATGAAATATCCATCAATATGTCTCCATCCATCAGCCTTGTTTATCTCTATATTCACTTTAGATTTATCTTTACATGTAAACCTCTCATAACTCTTATATGAGAACAAATTATCTTGTTTAGTTATATATCCGTTGAACAAAGATGAAATAGCTACAATAAAGGTAATAAATATAAAAATAAAATTTGAAAATATCTTTCTTTTTAAATTATCATACTCGTTAGTTTCAATACTTTTATTCATGATTTTTACCTCCATGAATAACTGCTACAATTAAAACTGAAAAAACCATCCACAACAGAGTTATAGCTATTAAAATAATGACTCTATCAAACAAAGAGCAACTAACATCAAATCCATACGAATACTCAGTAATTACCCAATACAGATATATAAATGGAAAAAACTGTGATACTGTAAACAAAATGTAATTTATAAAAAATAGAAGCTTTCTCATAACTCACCTCTACAATCATCTATTTTATAGAAGAGATCATCTTTGATAAATATCTCTCTGTCTTCATTAAGTATCCAATTATCCTTTTTAGATACTAAATAAGAACCACATTTCAAAGCAAATTCTTGATTGAAAGAAGCTATATTAGTAACTCTTCTTTCAAATATATTTTTACATGTTTGATAGTCCATAGATACAAATATTCCAATGAATGTATATAAGAAGCAAAGAATATAAAACACATACAACTGTTTACGTAAATTTAGGGCATAAAAATCCCTTTGATAATTAAACATATTTTTTCCTTAACAATAATGAAATTAAAAGAAATAAGAGCAAAACACTTTGCTCTAAACTGTATGTGATCACATGAGAAAATTGTAGTATATTTTACAAATTATCGCAAGTTTTTAAATAGGCTCAAAGTACCTAAAAAACGAATCAAATGGGGATTTTATGACTTGCGAAATAATTGAAATCATGGTAGTGCTATTTTATGAATTTGGGTCTGTTTTAAGAAGATAAAAGTAGAAGAGATAAACCCTTCTACTTAGACATTATAAAAAGACTATTTTTTAGTCTGCATATACTGCTGAATTTCTTTCATAGTAGTGAAATTGGTTCCGTATTGTTGGTTGAATTTTTGAATTATAATTGTAGTCATAGGATTAATTGTGTTAGTTTGAACAACTTTTGTTGCAGTAGGTTTTGAGGTGTTAGAACCTAGTACTTTTTTCTTTTCTTGTTCAAACTCTTCTTTAGAAAGAGCACCTGCTTTATGTAGTTCGTATAACGCTTTAATCTTATCAGTTTTTGATTCTTGTGCTTGGATAGGTTGTTGAACTATTGAATTTGTTGCTTGAGTCTTTTTAGGCATGTTATATCTTTTATACTCAAACTCATTTAATGCAGTTGTTCCCAAGTTTAAATCTATTTTTCTTACTTTTGATTTCATTAGTACAAATATTCTTTGATGAATACTAACTGCTGGATTTCTATCTCCCATACTAATTCCGAGTTGGCTTGGTTCAATCCTAGCTTGTCTAACTAAAGCACTTACTTTATTTCCTTCTTTGTCATACTCTACCAATGCAAAGTCAGAGTCATACATAAAGATTTCAAACTTCGTATTTTTCTTTAAACTACCACCAACTAATGCTTTTAAAATCTTCTCATTTCCATTACCATTATAAACGATATAACCATTACCTCTTTTTTTAACAGCTTGAATATAGTTTTGAGCTACTTCATCATTTAAAAAATCAAATGCTAAATTTCTATAAAAATCTCTAGACTTATTTAGGTAAATATAACTATCTGTTTCATACAATCTTTTTTTCTCAATTATAATTAATGATTTACCATGATCTAAAGCAGTGACTTTATTTATCTTTTTATTTAAAAAGGCTTGTGTTAACTCTTTATCTTCACTTTTACTAAGTAAATCACCACTTGATACTTTCTTTTTAAAGAGCATGTTTTGTACATCTTTAGGTGAAGGGATAAATGTTCCACTATCTGCAAAGCTTTGTTTAGAATTACTACATCCTGTAAATGTTAAAGCTGCTAATGTAGCCATAGCTACAAAACTGTTTATTTTCATATATAACTCCTATGTTTTTTTTATTGAATTTATGAATTGTCTTTTTTATGCGGAAAGAAATAATCTATTTGGTCATATAGTCCTGTTGGTACAGTTTTATCATAAGGAATACCTACTGTAGTTGTACCATTCATAATAAGGTACAAAGTCGTATGCATTCTCATGGCCCATCCTTTTCTAGACTGGTGTACCCTTACTACAGAGTTATTTCCAAGAAATGTTGGATTACCAAATTTATCTTTTTTAAATTTTGAGTATATATACTCTTCATCTAAGCCGGTCTCTTCAAGTTTAACTTTATGAATAGGAAAATAAACTCCAATACTAGAAGTTTTTCTTTTAAAACCAAATTTCACATCTTTAATTAAATCTTTTGTTGGTTTATCAAGCATATATATAGAGTTATCTATATCTTTGTAAAGAGCAAAATTATTATCAGTATAGAATTTTGCAAAAGAGGCATTATTATCTAGGTTAATTTCTTCATGTTTACCAAGATATGTTTCACCTAGATATAACTCAACTCCAGCTAACTTGTCAATTCCTTTAGATATTCCATAACCTACAGATCCAGCTGCTAAGGTACCAACTGCCCCAATGCCTAAAATTACATATGCAGGGGAATTAACTAAATGCTTTGCAGTTTTTGTAGCAGTGTCATCAGTTTGTTTAACGCTGCATCCTGTAATTATAAATACTAATAAGTACGTATATAAAATTTTTATAAGATGTGTTTTTAACATGTATTTCCTTGAAATTGTCATAAAATAATATATAAATCTTCTTAAAAGTATTCTTTATTGTAAAAAATATTTAACTTTTAATTTTAGCAATTAGGAATTTTACTATAATAATTTAAAAATAACAACTTATAAGTGTTTGTTTTGGTTTTTATAAACGTATAAAATCATAAAAAACTTATAGGTGTATATAATTGTTTGAATCAAATCCTAACCTTTTTCAAGATAAAATTGTTGAGAATGTCAAAATTCAAAGAAAAAAGAGAGATATAAGTCAATTAAGGCTTGCTCAAATTCTTGGATTCACTTCACCTAATTATGTTGCTAAAATTGAAACAAGAAAACACAATGTTTCCTATAATATTACTCACTTATGTAAAATTGCAGAAGCTTTTGACATGGAATTAGTTGATTTTTTACCTAAAAGATAAATCTTTATTGCTTGGACAAAAGTACTATTTTAAACAATTATTAAACTATTAAATAATTTAATAATTTAATGTTAATTTTATATTAAGCTATTGTGTTGTAGTATTCGACTATATATTTAGTAGACAGTTGTAGTCTTACCTATAACTGTAAAACTATAATCGTAATCAAATAGATAGCTATATATATTTATACTTTATAGTACTAAAACCATTATGTAATGATTTATATTGGCATCCTCTCAAACGGCCTGTCGGTAGATTAGTAAGGTAATCACAAAAAGCCCGATAAAGAGAAAAAGTATTACAGATTAAATTATCTGTATAGTACTCATTAATGAGTACAAAGAGCTAGTTGTGCTCAAAATAATGCTTAATCTATTTATATTCTTTCTTAAAGATAAACTTAAATACTCAATTTTATAAATCATATTTATTAGTATATTTCTACTGTTATCGAATTTAACTAGCTTTGCTTGTTTATGAGCTTATTTTTACTCAAAAACACAAGGAGTCTAATTTGAAAAAGAAGTATATCCAACATAAAAATTTATTCAAATTCTGTGATATTTCATCAGATTATTTTAAATCTAGAATGTATATAGAACTTTTTGAAGGACAACATTTTATAATTCTTCCAACAACAAGTTCTACAAAAAAAGTTATTCTATGGGATGTAGAAGAATTAGAAAAATGGTTTAGATCAAAAATTTCTAGTGATAAGAACGAAATAGATGCGCTTTTGAGTAGAAAAAGGTAAAATATGTTTGTAGGTTATACATTCCCTTCTGCTTTAAAGGAGGATAATGTGCAAGATATTATTGAAGCGATTATACTTAATCGTGTAGATAGAAAATATTGGTATGTGAAATATCAAGTGATCTTTGAAAATAACACTGTTAAAACAATACAACAAACTACTAAAGTTTTAAAAACTGAGAAGTCTCTTAGTTTTATGCAAGCCAAGTACCTTCCTAGTTGGATAGTCAAACAAAAAGAAAAACTTAATTGTCAGGTTATTCAACAAAAAACATTTGAGTACTATGCAAGTATATTTCTTGATGATTACCGTAAATTTCATGATTTTAAAAACATAAAATACCGTTTAGATAGAATCCTTAAGTATTTTCAAAAAAAGAGAATTGATGAAATTACAAGATTAGACCTTCGACGTTGGGTAAGCTCTATAAAAAATGCTAATACAGGAAAAGAATTATCAAATAGCTCTAAAAAGAAATACATGAGAGTATTCAGAGGAATTTTTGAAATTGCTTTTGAAGATGAGGCTATTAAATACAATTGGACAAAAGATATAAAAGTATCAGCAAGAAATGATAGAAATCTTCATGCGATAAAACCTTTCTCAAAACATGAAGTAAAAATATTGCTTGAAAATAGTAAAGTATTATCGAAATATGGTGATTACCTCCATAATTATTTAGGTATTGCTTTTAATCAAGGAATGAGTCCTTCAGAGATAATTGGATTAAAGCTTAAAGATATAGATTTAGAAGCCAAAACAATAAGTATTCAAAGGAATATCACTAAAAACAAAATAAAAGAGACTAAAAACGTTTATAGAACAAGGATAATTCCTGTTTTTAATTCTTCTATGCCATATTTGCTTGATTTGATTCAAAATGCAAAAAGGAAAAAATCTATTTGGCTTTTTAGTAATGAAGATGGTTCTAATCTAAAGGATATTGAAATTATTAGAGGAAGTGATTTAATTGTTAAAAATAATAAAACACTCAAAAAGAGAAATAGGTGGTATCTTTTATTACATGATTGTGGAATTGAATATAGAGCAATAAAAAACTGCAGACATACATTTGCTGTTAGTGCAATTGAATGTAAAAGTTTAACTTTACAGGAAATAGCTAATATTCTAGGTCATAATAGTTTGCAAATGTTGATAAATCATTATGCTAAATGGATAGGTGATAAGGCTTTAAGTGTTGACAGGAATATTAATCTATTTGAATAATTTGGGTTACTTTTTGGGTTACACTTAGAAATTAGTTGGTTTTGAAAATTCTCTGAAGCCCTGAAATAGATGGTGTCAAGAGAGGGACTTGAACCCTCGACCTCCGGCTTATGAGACCAGCGCTCTAACCAGCTGAGCTACCTTGACACATTTATGAGGACGAAATTATACATCTTCTAAGCTTAGAGATTTGTTAACCAAAGAGTTTTAATAACTCTTTGGCTGTATCTTGCCATTCTTCGGGGACATTTTTCTCTATTGCTTTGTCAAGTTTTTGTTTTATATACTCTGAACCACTTAATTCAACTTTTGGTTTATCAAGATTTCCTTTGATGTTACCTTTTAAATCTCTATGTTGTATTTTTATATCAAATTCACTGTCTATTTTGTTGTTTTCAAGGTCTAAATAACCATCTGGTATTTTGAAATAACTCTCTAGCCCATTCATCAATAATGAAAAGTCTATTTTTTGCTTGTTTATAACACCTCTAAATAAACTGTCTTTGTAAACTTCATTTGTTAAATCAAAACCACTTGCAAGTTGTATTACATTGGTGAGTTCACTTTTTAGTAGTTTCCCATTTAGTGCATTCAAACTCACAACACCTACTTCATTTGTTAGGTTGTAATCAGCCTCAAAAGTTGAATAAGAATCAAATACTTTAGGGTAGTAGAGCATGTCGGTTGCTTTGAGTATTGAAAGCTCATCACTCTTTACATGTAAAAGGTTATTTTGTAAGTTAAAAGCCGTTTTAGCATCTAAAAAGCTACTGTTACCATCTAGATATAACTGTTTATCAAACTTATAGTTACCATCTACTTGCACTTCTCCTTTTAGAGGTCTGTTTGTTAAAAAGTAAATATTATTTAGATCAGATATATTTAAAAAGTATTGACCTTCTATTGTATTGTTTTCTAGATTGTAGGTACTTTTTAATATATCTAGATTCAAAACATCCGATTGTAACTGAGAGTCTATAGAAGCCATCTCTTGTTTTATATTACTTACTAGTGAGAATTTATAGTTTATTTTATCATCTTTATTGTTTTTCATTAATTCCTTTACCTGTAGAATTCCTTCTTCTACATGTAAAATCAATCTTCCATCTCTGGTGTTTGCTTTTGTATCTTGCATATCTAATGAAAATTCCAGTTTTCCTTCTGAGTATTGAGGCTGTCCTAGCATATTGCTTAGTTGGGTAAGCTTTATCTCTTTGGCATCTACTTTTAGAGTATCATTGAAAAGAACAGCTTTTATGGATCCTCCTAGAGTTTTTGAGTTTGCATCTAGACTAAAATCTTCTTTTGTTCTTTGTATATTACCATCAAATGTTATTGTACCTTTCATATCTTTTTCAAATGCACTTAATTCTGGTATACGTACAATATAGTCACTATAAAAAACCTCTTTTTTTATATCATATTGACTGTTTTTGGATTCTATTTTTGCTATATTTGAGAAGATGTTTACTTTTGAGTGAATTTTCTCTCCATAAACAGTAGATCTGATTGTACCTCTATATGTTACTGTTTGGTGTAGTTTAAGTCCAAAATCTTTTTCTAAAAGAGATTTATTTAGAGTTCCGTAGTGGATAATAACATTACTATCACCAAAGTAGTTGTTGTTTTCTTTTAGTTTTATGTTCATGTCTATATCTATTAGACCACGCGAGTAGATTGGTTTTTTTAGAAAAGCTAAGATTTGTTCTATTTTAATATTTTTTGCATTTAGTTGTATAGCTTTTGGCTTTTTATTTTCAAGACGAGTAGAAAAATTTATTTTTGAATTAAATGCTACTCCTGTTCCTGTAACTTCAAAATCATTTGCTTCTCCTTTTAGTTTTCCCTTTACATGTAAAAGTCCATTTACATTTACATAAGGAGTTTGAAGGTCTTTAGCATCTATCGTGTATTCTACATCTGCAGTTTCATCAAAGATATTAAAATTACCATTTACAATTAGTTTAGAGTCTTTATCAACAATGACTTCAATATCTATAAAGTTCGTTTTTAAAGTAAATGCTTCTATATATATCTCTTTTTGTAGCTCTTTTTGTATAGCTTTTTCAACATATGGTTTTATCATGTTGTTACCAGATTGTGTAAAAAGTAAAAATAGTACAAAAAATGTAACAGCTACTAAGAGTGAAAGAAAAATTAAAAAATACTTCACGCATTATCCTAAATATACTTTAGTTGAAATGACTAAAGTTTTTGAATTTTATTGACTTTTTCATATATTTCTAGTATCATTTTAGCACTCAAAGAATTAGAGTGCTAAATAAACAAAAGGAAATATAGTATGGCTTTTCAACCACTAGGAAAAAGAGTTTTAATCGAACGTCTAGAAGAGGCGACAACGACTGCTTCAGGCATTATTATACCTGATAATGCAAAAGAGAAACCTTTAAACGGCAAAGTTATTGCTGTTAGCAAAGAGATAGAAGAAATTGCTGTTGGTGATACAGTAGTTTTTGGTAAGTATGCAGGTAGCGAGTTAACATTAGATAACAATAAATATCTAGTAATGGAAGATAAAGATATACTTGGAATTTTAAACTAAAAGGAACTATAAATGGCAAAAGAAATTCAATTTTCAGATAGTGCACGCAATGCATTATATGAAGGCGTAAAAAAATTAAATGATGCAGTAAAAGTAACAATGGGACCTCGTGGACGTAATGTCCTTATTCAAAAGAGTTTTGGGGCTCCAAGCATTACTAAAGATGGTGTTTCAGTAGCAAAAGAGGTTGAACTTTCTGATACTCTTGAAAACATGGGTGCACAATTAGTTAAAGAAGTAGCAAGCAAGACTGCTGATGAAGCAGGAGATGGAACTACAACAGCAACTGTTTTAGCACATGCAATCTTTAAAGAAGGGCTTAGAAACATCACAGCTGGTGCAAATCCTATCGAAGTAAAAAGAGGTATGGATAAAGCAAGTGAAGCAATCACAGTTGAGCTTAAAAAGATTTCTAAAGAAGTAAAAGATAAAAAAGAGATCGCTCAAGTAGCAACTATATCTGCAAATTCAGATGTAAGTATTGGTGGAATTATAGCTGAAGCTATGGAAAAAGTAGGAAAAGATGGTGTAATCACTGTTGAAGAAGCAAAAGGTATCCAAGATGAACTTGATGTTGTTGAAGGTATGCAGTTTGACAGAGGGTATTTATCTCCATACTTCGTAACTAATGCAGAAAAAATGGAAGCAGTTTTAGATAATCCTTATATTTTATTATTTGATAAAAAAATCTCAAACTTAAAAGATCTTCTTCCTGTTTTAGAACAAGTTCAAAAAAGTAGCAGACCACTTCTTATTATCGCTGAAGATATAGATGGCGAAGCTTTATCTACTTTAGTTGTAAACAAACTTAGAGGTGTTTTAAATATCTCTGCTGTTAAAGCTCCTGGTTTTGGTGATAGAAGAAAAGCAATGCTAGAAGATATAGCAGTACTTACTGGTGCAGAAGTTATAAGTGAAGAGTTAGGTCGTACGCTTGAAAGTGCTACACTAACTGATCTTGGACAAGCTAGTTCAATTGTTATAGACAAAGATAACACAGTAGTAGTAAATGGTGTTGGTTCAAAAGAGAAAATCGAAGCAAGAGTGGGACAGATTAAAGCTCAAATAGCTGAGACTAGTAGTGACTATGATAAAGAAAAACTTCAAGAGCGTTTAGCAAAACTAAGTGGTGGAGTTGCAGTTATTAAAGTTGGAGCAGCAACTGAGACTGAAATGAAAGAGAAAAAAGATAGAGTTGATGATGCATTAAGTGCAACAAAAGCAGCAGTAGAAGAGGGTATTGTTATTGGTGGTGGAGCAGCGCTTTTACTGGCAAACTCTAAAATCAATCTTGATCTTTGTGGCGATGAAGCAATTGGTGCTGATATTGTTAGTCGTGCACTACAGGCTCCTATGAAGCAGATTGCTTCAAATGCAGGATTTGATGCTGGTGTTGTAGTAAACAATGTTCAAAATCAAAAAAGCGATAATTATGGTTTTAATGCATCTAATGGTGAATATGTAGATATGTTTGAAGCTGGTATTATTGATCCGGTAAAAGTATCTCGTATAGCACTTCAAAATGCTGTATCAGTATCAAGTCTACTTTTAACAACTGAAGCAACAATTAATGATGTTAAAGAAGATAAAGGAGCACCTGCTATGCCTGATATGGGCGGTATGGGTGGCATGGGCGGTATGCCTGGAATGGGAATGTAATAAAAATTCTCTCGAAGGCCCTTTTAAAATAGGGCCTTTCCCTTCTATTGTAGAGGTATTTTTATTAAGAAAGTCACTCCTTTTTTTATTTCGCTATTGCAATTGATAGTACCCTTTAGTTTACTAGTTATAATGTTATAAATTATATTTAAACCAAGTCCAGTACCACCTTTTTTTCTATTTGTAGTAAAAAAAGGATCAAATATATGAGCTAAATTCTTTTTGCTAATTCCTTTTCCATCATCTTTATATATTATATTAATAACATTATTTTTTTGAAAAATTTCTATAGTAATTTTTCCTTTTGCTTTTTCTTCAAATCCATGTATGGTTGAGTTAATTATTAAATTTGTGAAAATTTGTGCATATGCACCTGGATATGAGTCTATTTTTATACTTTTAGAGGATTTTATTTCTATTTCAATATTGGTATGTTTGATTATATTATTTAGACTAAATATTACTTCATTTAGATAATCTATTAATTCAAATGACCTTTTGGCTTCATTAGTTTGATCAACTGCAACTTGTTTAAAACTATTAACTAGATGTGCAGTTCGTTCAATATTTGTATTTATCTGTTCTGCAATATCGTAAGATGTTTGTAAAAATACTTCAAATTCTTGTTGGGTTATTGTATCATTTTTATATTTTTTTCTTATCTCCTTATTAATCTCTAAAAAATATGTTATACCAGTTAAGCTTATGCCAACAGGTGTATTTATTTCATGTGCAACACCAGCTACCAGTCCACCTAGTGATGCCATTTTTTCTGATTCAATAAGTTTGTCTTGAGTCTGCTTTAAATCAATTATTTTTTGTTCTAACTCTTTATTAGATTTAGTTAATTCTATAGTTCTTTCTTTTACTTTAAATTCTAAATTATCTATATTTTGTTTTATTTTATTTTTCATAATAGAGAAACTATTGGATAGCTGAGTTAACTCATAGCTTCCATTTATTTTTATTTTACTTTCCAAATCACCACCGGCTATTTTTTTTGAAGCTACAATTAGTTTTTCAATTGGAGATAAAATATACCTAACTATAAATATAATAAACAATGAAATAATAGAGACTATTAATAGAGTCAATATTAAAAACTTGTTTCTGTAATCTACCAAGGATTCATATTTTACACTTAAAGGCATAGAGTATCCCACTATCCAATCCCAGTTCTTATAGTGTTTAAAAACAACCCATTTATCAGTTCCTTGTACAGAAATATCAAAGTTGTCTTCTTTTGCTTTGACAATTCTTTTATACTCTTTTCCATTCGAATATGTATTAAAATTACTTTCATTTAAAGTTGGGTGTAGAATAAAAAACCTTTTTTCATTAATTATAAAAGGATAGACTTTCATTTTTTTAGCATAGTGAACTTTCTTTAACTCTTTAATAGAAAACTCTTTAAAGCTGTATTCGTAACTTTGAACTAAATTTGTTTTTTGAAGTTTTTGATATCTGTTTTCCAAAGAGTGTAAAATAGTATCAACTTTTTCAGTATAAAAGTTTAATTGTTGTTTATCAATGGTTTTTTTAATTTCATTAGCTGATAAATAATATAGAATTGATATTCCACTTAAAAGAATAAAAAGGACTAAAAAAAGTATCTGAAATTTTAGTTGTTTTTTAAACATAACATTTCCTTAATGTTCAGTTTCTATATTTTACTCTTTTTATAACTTATAATCTATTTTAATCAACTAATGTCGCCATATCAATAAGTTCAATTGGGAATATAATACCTAGTTTTTTTGCCAACGTCATATTTAAACTTATTTTTGCTCTTTTATTTTTACTGATTGGAATACTAGAAGGAGGAGTACCTCTTATTATTTTAAGTGCGGTTTTGCTAGCGTATTCACCAAATTCATGAACATCTTTTGCAAAGCTTATTAAAACATATGGATGCAAAGATTGGTCAGTAGTTCCTGTAGGGATTTTAGTCTCTTCTCGAGCTAGCTTTAATGCTTCATTGTCATTCCAGTTTTTTATACCTGCGTTATTTAAAAACAGTATTACATCTACTTTGTTTTGTAAAGATAAATATGCAGTTTTCCACTCTTCAAAAGTATTGACTAGTTTGATTTCATGAAATTTTATATTTAAGTTATTTTGATAAAAATTTAGAGTTTTTCTATCTGTTAAAGTATCTCCAGCTAAAAAAGCAACTTTTGTCCCTTTTGCATATTTTTTAAGTTCATCTATAAGCTCTTTTGCCAAATCTACTTCTATTTGACCTGTAACATTTGTATAAGGGTAACCATACTGTTTAGCACTCCAATTAACACCCATAAAAACAAAAGGTAATTTTACATTTTTATATTTAGATACAACATATTTACTAGCAGAATCATCACTGGCAATAACAAGATCAGGTTTCCACTCTTCTATTACTTTTTGAACTTTTAATCCTTCGATTTTTCGTAATTCATCTTTTTTAATGCGTTTTGTATCCATATGGACAAATTTTAATTCTATATTCTCTGGTAACAAAATATCCCGAACTACTTTGGTTTGAATAATGGCAGAATAAAAATCTTCATGATATGAATTTATATATAAAACTTTCGTCTGTGAAAAACTAAAAGAGAAAAAACATAATAGTAATAAAATCGATTTCATGATAAATCCTTTTTTATGTCAATAATGACATAAATGATGTTATATCAAAAATAAGTATGGCATCGAATTTTATACCTAAGAAAATATTAAGTATTTTTTGAAATTATTGATAATTAATACCTATATTAATGAAAATTATATTTCTAAATTAATTAAATTGTAGTATAATTTCGTACATTTAACAAAAAACGGTACCTCATGATTCAAAGCGAAATATTTTATCTTTTTTCTATCATTTCAATTGGCTATATTCTTGGCAATATTAAAATACGTGGTTTTTCATTAGACATTACAGCCATGCTTATAGTTGCTCTTATTGCAGGGCATTATGGGATGGTTATATCTGATGAATTTAAGTTTTTTGGATTAGCTATATTTATTTATGCAGTAGGGCTTCAGTCTGGACCTGGTTTTTTTGAAACAATCAAAAAAGATGGAGTTAGACTAAATCTTCTTGCTGTGATGTTGGTTGTTTTGATTTTTATCACGGTTAGTTCTATTGGTGTGTATATGGAATTACCAAAAGGAACTATTGAAGGAATATTTACAGGATCTTTGACTAGTGTTCCTGCTTTGGCATCAGCATTAGAGGTGAGTAATGATTCATCTATTTCGGTAATTTTTGGTTTAGTTTATCCATTTTGTATAGTTATTACAGTGTTGTTTATTAGACTTTTACCTATTATATTTAGAGTAGATTTAGAAAAAGAGAAAGACAGATACGAGCAAGATCAACGTAAAAAGTATCCTGATGTTTTTACAAAAAATTATAAAATAATCAATACTAACTTTAAAAACAGTAGTATTGACAAACATCAAATAGAAGATATGACTGGTGCGATTATAGAACGTATTGAGTACAGCGGCGATGAAGATGATAATCTTTTACATGTAAACGATATAGTAAGAGCATCAGGAACTGCAAAAGAGTTAAAAAAATTAGAAATTATTTTGGGTGAAGAGATACATGATACTTTTGAATTTCATGATGATATGAAAGTATTTAGACTTCTTGTTGCTTCAGAGGATATAGTTGGGAAAAAGATAGCACAACTTACTCAACTAAAAACTTTACGTGCTGTTATAACAAAAGTAAGACGTTCAGGTATTGATATTACTCCTGATCCTAGTTTGACTCTTAGACTTGGTGACAAACTGTATGTTGTTGCACCAAAAGAGTATGGGCAAAGAGTTACTAAAATCATAGGTGATGATTTGTTAAAATACCCTGCAGCAGATTTTTTACCTATTTCTTTAGGTATCGTTTTGGGCATTTTGGTAGGCAGTATTCCTTTTTCACTTCCTTGGGTTGGTAGTATAAAACTTAGTTTTGTTGGTGGAATTTTACTAACAGCAATACTTCTTGGTAGAAAAGGTAGGATTGGACCTATAGTTTGGCAATTATCTCCTCACTCTACAAGTATGATGAAGACTTTAGGACAATTAATATTTATGGCAACTATCGGTACAAACGCAGGCAAATATCTTGTAGATTCTATATCACAAAATGGTTTTATGCCAGTCTATATTGCTGTGGTAGGATTAGTTTTTTCTATTACGATTACGACAATACTTTGTAGACTTTTTTTAAAAATGAATTTTATAAATATACTAGGGCTCCTTTCTGGTGCAATGG
>CBDLTN010000043.1:0-16358 GCA_965306065.1 uncultured Sulfurospirillum sp.
GTCGTACCCAAATGCTCTTTTGCATTTTTAAGTAAATCCCATATGACTTCACTAGAATACTCATCAAGGTTACCTGTTGGTTCATCTGCAAGTATCATTACAGGGTTATGTGCCAAAGCTCTTGCCATTGCAACCCTTTGTTGTTCTCCACCACTGAGTTCGAGTGGATACTTATCTGCTTTATGCAAAAGTTTTACGTGTTTTAAAAGTTTTTGTGCTTGTTTAACACAAACTCCTTTTGAAAAACCTCCAATCATAAGAGGTAACATAACATTTTTTTCTACAGTCCACTCATTGATAAGTCTGTAGTCTTGAAAAACTATTCCAAGATAGCGTCTAAGAAGGTTCAGCTTTGAAGAGTTTATATTTTTAATATTTACTCCACAAACATTCAACTCACCTTTTTTAGGTGGTAATTCACCATACATAGATTTTAAAATAGTAGATTTACCACTACCACTTTTACCAGTTATAAAAACAAATTCATTTGGATTTATCTTCATATTGGCTTCAGTTATAATAGGTTCATCTTTCCCATATGCAATTGTTAGATTCTCAGCATTAATCACGTGTTCCACAGATACCCTTTTATTAGTTCATGTGCTTTTTCGTTATCTTTGGTTGCTAAAACATTATTTGGAAGATATGTTATCTCATTTTTTTTGAAAAATATATAACTGTGTTCATTTCTTTGACTTGCTCCAAAAGAGACTCTTATGAGTCCTTCATCTTCACTTATATCAAATATTTCCTCTATATGAGCAAAAAATTCATCTCCTCTTAACGTAACCTCTTCAAACCTACTCTTTATTTCTTGAAATCCTATATGTTCATTAAACTTTAACCTACCAACACTAGATATTTCATCTGAATGCTCTTGATTTATCATAGTAATATCGTATATATCTTTTTCTTGTCTTTTCCATCTATCTTCATACTTACTACTTATTTCAAGGTCTCTATTTTTGTTTACATGTAACTCTACTTTTTGTTGTTTTATAAACTCACCAAAAGAGTACTCAAAGTAGTTATCACTATCTGTTCTAAGCTCTAGTGTTCCACCAACTTTAAGAGCTCTTTTTGACTCATTTATAAACCTTTGACTTATTACACGACGATGTGGTTTTTTATCCCAAGGAACTGGAAAATGCACAAATATCTGATCAACACTGTTTGAGCTTAAAAACTCTAAAAATGTTCTAGCATCATAATCAACTACCAAAATATTTTCTATTGCTTGAAGTTCACACTGCTTTAGTACTTGTTCAATAGAAGGTTTATGAATCTCTAGACCAATAACTATCTTTTCAGGGTTTTTCTTAGCTTGATAAAGAAGATGCCTACCACTTCCAAATCCAACTTCAACAAGTATCTCTTTACTTGTTTTAAACTCATCAGCAAAATAATCCATACCTTTTAAATACGGAGATATTTTTAGACTCTTCTGCTTTTTTGAATCTATATTTGAATTTGTGGTTTTGGTTTTACTCAAATCTCTATAATCTTTTAAAGCCTGTTGTAAAATAGCAACCTGAGATGGTCTACTTATCTTATCTCCTTTGATAAGATAACCTTTTTTATTTTTGTTGATTTTTAAAAGCATGTCACAATCTTGAGTGTGGCTCATGATTAGTCTTTCACCTCTTGGAGAAACTGCGACAAACTCAAATTCACTCTTTCCATACTTTGATGGATATGTTGGTTCTACGAACTCTTTTGCATGAAAATTTGGCATTTATTAAATTATTCCTTAGGCATTTCTATTATTGTGTTTTCTGATTGTTTTGATGCTAAACCATACTTGTCTATTGCAACGACATTATACTTATATTCAATGCCTCTTATTACATCTGAATCGTTAAAACTGTTACCTCTAATGCCTGTAAATACTTTCTTTTTATCTTTATACTTTTTTATTACATTGTACTTCACTGCTCTAGTATCTTTGCTTTTCCATGTTATATTTATACTTCTTCCATCATGATTTGATGATGTTATATATACGCTATCTGGCACAGCTAAAGAACTACCGGCAATTGCATTTTGTTGTCTTGTAGATTCTAATCCATCTTTATCAACAGTTGTTACAAAATAGTAATAAGATTTTCCATTTGCATTAATTAAGTCTTCATATTTTGTATCTTTTGTTTTTGCTAGATAACTATAAAAAAGCATTGGATTTAAAGCTCTATAAACCTTATAGTATGAAAAATCTTTTTCTACTGAAGCATCCCAGCTTAAAACAATTTTTTTAGGTATATCTATTGAAGCTGTTAAGTTCTTTATCTCTATTGGTAGAGGTTTTGTTCCTGCTTCTATAATTTGACTAGGTTTTGACATGAGTCCATCGTAAGTTTTTACTTTTACTCTATATCTGTATACACGGTTTTCCTCTAATCCAGCATCTATATACTCAGCATTTAGTCTACCTTTAACTTCTGCTAAACGTTCCCATAAAGTTGATGTAAACTCATTTCTTTCTATTACGTATGAAGCAACTTTTTGAGAAGTATGTGGTCTCCATATAAGTTTTACTCTGTGAGGAAGCCCAGTAATAGCTTTTACAAAAGATACTGATTTTATAAGAGGAGCTGTATTAACACCTACAGTATCGCTTGCAACTGACTCTCTTTTGTTTTTTGAATATGTTGAAAAACGGTAATAATATTTCGTATCAGGCTTTAATCCTGTATCAACAAAATGAGAAATATATTTATCTTCTATAGTTGCTATTCTAGATAATTTTCCATTTTGAACCTGTGGGTTTGAACGATAAATATAGTATCCGCTTACCCTCTCATCAAAACTAGGTTTCCATTCAAAACCTACCTCTGTAATTTCTGTAATAAATTTAATATCTGTTAGTTTTGGTAAAGTTTGATCTATAACTGGTTTTTTAGGTGGTTGTGGGGTAGTTGTACACCCACTAACAAAAAGTACTAAAACGCTTAATGATATAAGAGCTATCCATTTTCTCATTTACTTCGTCCTTATTAAAATGTTTGTTTAATATATTTTCAAAATCTTCAAATGGTGGAGCAATAACTTGCATGAACTCACCAGTTCTAGGATGTTGTAAGTATAGTATATATGCATGTAACATAACTCTTGCTATTTTACTCTTTTGGCTCTTAAAACCGTATAAATCATCTCCTAAAACATGGCGTGACAGGCTATTTAAGTGAACTCTTATTTGGTGTGTTCTACCAGTAAAAAGCTTTGCGCTTATGAGCTCTTTTTTTTCATCTTTTGCAAGAGATAATTTACAAAAAGCACTTTTTGATTCACGTCCCCCAGAAATCACATCCATTTTAAGTCTGTTGTTTCTGTTTCTTCCTATAGGTTTGTCTACTATAATATCTTCTTTTAAAGGCACATCAATCATGGCAAGATAATATCTTCCCATACTCTTATCTACTAGCTGAGATGACAATCCCATATGAGCTTCGTTATTTTTAGCAATTACCAAAGCACCACTTGTCTCTTTATCAATACGGTGAACTATGCCATGTCTTTCTTCTCCGCTTATGGTTGAGAGTGAAATACCACGTTTTATTAACCAATCAACCACAGTAGCTTCTTTTACGCTAGGAGCTGGGTGAACTGTTAAAAATGGAGGTTTATTTATAACCAAGATATCATCATCTTCATACAAAACATCTATATCAAAATCAACTTCATAATTCTCTTTTTCTTGCTCTGCTTTAACAAAGTCGTACTCTATAACATCATCAATTTTTAGTTTATAACTACACTTTTTTATCTCTTTTGCATCTATTTTAACACCGACTTGTTTTATTAATTGTTCTATTTGATTCCTTGGAAGAGATAGTTCTTTGCTCATAACAGCATCTAATCTTCCAGCTTTTTTACATGTAAAGGTCATTTAACTCTCTTTTTTGTATAATTCTCTATCAAAACACTAAGGTTCTCTTTGTTACAGATAGATAGACGTATATTTACACATTTTGATTTTTTACTTCCTATTTTGGTGATTCCAATTGTAGGACTCTCATTTTACCTAATTAATGAAGCAAATACCATACTTGCAAATAAACAAATTGTTTATTTTACTGTTGGATTCTTTGCTTTTTTGTTTTTTTTCCTCATTCCTATTAGAAAAATGGAGTGGTTGATCCCTATGTTTTTTTGGTTAACTATTGGACTTCTTATTAGTGTTGAGTTTTTTGGTATATCAAAATTAGGTGCAAAAAGGTGGCTTGAGATTCCATTTGTTCACTTTACTATCCAACCCTCAGAAATATTAAAACCAGCATTTGTTCTTATGATGGCTTATCTTATCAAACATAACCCTCCAGAAGAGGAAGGTTACGGATGGAGAGATTTTATGAAACTTAGTTTTTATATTTTATTACCTTTTTTTCTTATAGCAAGAGAGCCTGATTTGGGAACAGCTTTAGTTCTTCTCATAGTTGGATACGGCATACTTTTTGTTATAGGAGTAAATAAAAAGATTTGGATTAGTATTTTTATTGCTATCGCGGTTAGTGGTCCTTTTTTATATAACTCTTTACACAACTATCAAAAAAAACGTATAACTGACTTTATCTCAGAAAAACCTAGCTATCATGTAAGGCAGTCTATTATCGCCATTGGAAGTGGAGGATTAAACGGTAAAGAAAAAATTGAAGCTACACAAACTCATTTTAAGTTTTTACCTATTGCTACTAGTGATTTTATATTTGCTTATCATGTTGAAAGATTTGGTTTTTGGGGAGCTTTAGGTTTGATTGGATGTTATGCTCTTTTGATACTTCACCTTATAACTTTGAATTACAAATTTTATAAAGATTACTTTGGGCAAGTTATGAGCACTGGTATCGCTCTTCTTATCTTTGTATATATGGGAGTAAATATCTCTATGACTATAGGGTTTGCGCCTGTTGTAGGAGTACCCTTGCCATTTTTTAGCTATGGAGGCAGTAGTTTTATAACTTTTATGATATTTTTTGGAATTTTAGAGAATTTACTTACTTTTAGGTTCGATAGAACCTATAAATCTGTTAAATATAAA
The DNA here is from genome assembly GCA_965306065.1 of uncultured Sulfurospirillum sp. Lineage (GTDB taxonomy): Bacteria > Campylobacterota > Campylobacteria > Campylobacterales > Sulfurospirillaceae > Sulfurospirillum_A. The sequence continues at coordinate 5,036 of CBDLTN010000043.1, forward strand.
ATTTAGCCATAATTTTATTTTACTTTAAAGCTTTTATGGATAGAATGTCACTCTCAAAAACAGATGGGTTCTTAGCTCAGTTGGTTAGAGCCCTCCGCTCATAACGGAGTGGTCGCGTGTTCGAGTCACGCAGAACCCACCATCTTTTTATATTACGAAACAATTTCAAACACTTTTAAAATACAATCATAAACAAATCATTTACTATGCATTTCTAAATTTTAACGATATTTATCGTCAAAAAACAAAACCTATATTAATACCAAAAATAAAAGATTATCAAATAATAAATATAAAGACAACAAATAATAAAATATATAAAGATATTTATTGACGAAATAAATAACCTAAAACAATAATTAGAAATTCAATATATTTTGATAATTAACCTTTATTTAAGTTACTTGTTAGTTTGTCATGATAAAATACTTCGAATACTAATTATATGGAGGATGCGTTATGAACAATAATCAAAAAACAGATAGTGTAGCTACTAAATTATCTATTATTATTGCGTGTATTGCTTGTGTTGTAACTTGGTTTTCTTACGATTTAATTATGTAAAAATTAGCTTTTAATATGTTTGTTTTATAAAATGGTTACAAACAAATTAAGTTAAAAGCTAGTAAATGAGGAGAGTGACTTAAAATCTATCCTACTATATTTTTAAGTCTTCTTCTTTATTTTATTAGTCATAATACATCTTATTTTTAAACTCTTCCATTTATCCACTACCTTATAAATTTAGGTAATAAAATAATTTTTCATAAAACATTTTACTTTGTCTTTTAAAATCATTTGTCGTTTTGTCCCTTTAGAATATTTGTTTCTAAGTACTTTCATTTCATCTAAAAAACCAATTACTTCATTAGGTATAAGTTTATCAAAAAATATTTTTAACTCTTTTGTCAGACTAGGAGAAATACCTCCTGTACAAAATGCTACTTGTAAATCTCCTTTTTGAACAACAGAAGGAAAAATAAAATCACAATACTTTGGAAAATCAACACAACTATAAAGTTGTCTATTCTTTCTAGTTTCATTATATATACTTTTTTGTAAATCATAATCATCAATGCAAGCAACAACAATATCATAGCCTTCAAGATCACTAGGATCATAAGCTTTACATGTAAAGACCAAACTATGTGTTTGTATAAGATCTTTGATTGCTTCTGTGCACTCTTTTGCAACAATATCAACATCGTTTGTATACTGTAAAAGATTCTTGAGTTTTCTTTGTGCAATTTTACCAGAACCTACAAGTAATACCTTTTTCCCTTTTAATGAAAAAAACAGAGGAATATGTGTCACTTCTACTCCTTAATCATTTGAGTATAAAAAATAGTTTTCTATCAAATGAGTATTTGTTCTAAAAAAGGTATGCAAATATGTTCCAAAAATATTTTTCTTTTTCCATGTTCCATTTTCCCCTTTTCCCTTTTTTAGTAGAGGAAAACATCCATTCTTATTATCCTTTGCACTACTATAATGAAAAGCATGCCCTTTTGTATCTTTGCCATCAAAAACAGCATCATAATAACCCATACGTTTAAATCTCTTTTGTAATTCAAACTCTACATCCAATAAACCTGACATTGGTTTATCACCGATAAGCTTACCTAGATAAATCAAACCTGCACACTCTCCATAAACTGGTTTATCTTTAGCATGACTTAATACGCTTTGTTTAAACTTATCTGAATACCGTATCCTACTATATGCTTCATCTGTTTCTACATAACCACCAGGAATGTATAAAACATCAGTATTAAAGTTTTGATTGTCAGTAGCTGATACCATTACTACTTCTTGAAACACCTCTTTTAAGAAACATACATTATCATGATATAAAAATGAAAAATTTTCATCATTTACAATAGCCAAAGTTTTATTTATCTTAGATATAGATTTAAAAGGATACTTCTTTATCTCTTCTTGCTCAAAAATTGATATTTCTAACAGTAAATCAATATCAATATGTTCTAACACTTCTTTTGACATAATTTCTAAAGCTTTTACATCTAAGTCCTCTAAATTCAACCCTAGATGCGTTGAACTTAATGTTTCTATATTTTTTTTCATCCAACCTAGTACTTTTATAGAAGGTAACTCTTCTTCAATCGATTTCTTTATAAGTTCATAGTGCATTGCTGAACTTACTTTATTTAAAACAACACCTTTTATAGTATTATCATCTCTAAACTCACAAAGCCCTTTTATAACAGCCGACACTGTTATGTAGCTACCACTTGCGTCTACTACAATAACACTAGGCACTGCTAGTGTCTTAGAAACATCATATGCACTTGCTTGCTTATCCATACCATCATAAAATCCCATAACACCCTCTATAATAGCTATTTTGCTTTTATGATAGGTATTGAACATCCATTTCAATTGGTTTTCTTTCATCAAGTAACCATCAAGATTGATACTAAAACCACCTGTTATAGCTGCATGAAACTGAGGATCAATATAATCAGGACCACACTTAAAAGCTTGTACATCATCTTTAAAATGATTCAACAATGCAGTAGAAAGTAAGGTTTTTCCATCATTGGATTTAGTCGCTCCAATACATATTGCTTTTGTCATTATTTTTTCCCTTTTATAAGCTTTAAAACTGTAAATCATGCAATTTTTTATATTCACCATTGAGTTTTAACAATGATTTATGGCTACCTTCTTCGAGTATTGCACCATCTTTAAGAAGAAAAACTCTATTTGCATTTTTGATAGTACTCAACCTGTGAGCAATAGTGATAACTGTTCTATTTTTTGTTAAAGTGTCTAAAGCCTGTTGTATTTTGTTTTCTGTCACATTATCTAATGATGATGTTGCTTCATCTAAAATCAGGATAGCCGGGTCTTTCAAAAATATACGGGCAATTGAAAGTTGTTGTTTTTGACCACCAGATAACTTTATACCTCTTTGCCCAACATGAGAGTTATACTGCTCTGGTAAACTCATAATAAAATCATGAATATTTGCTTTTTTAGCCGCACTTAGAATCTCTTCCTCGCTTGAATCAAGTTTTCCATACCTGATATTGTCTTTTATGCTTCCATTAAACAAAAATGCTTCTTGTTGAACTATGCCTATATGTTTTCTTAGTGATGATAAACTCACGTCTTTAATATTATGGCCATCAATATATATATTTCCTTTAGTGTTATCATAAAATCTTAAAAGTAAAGAGCAAAGTGTACTTTTACCACTTCCTGTACTTCCAACCAAAGCTATATGCTCCTTTGGGTACATATCAAAACTTATAGCTTTTAAAACATTTGGTGCTTTTTTTTCATAAGCAAAACTAACCTCATCAAAAACAATCTTTCCTTGAACATCATTCAAAACATAAGCACCATCTTTTTCTTTAACTTTAGGCTCTATATTCATTAGTTCTTGAAACCTTATCATACCAACCAAACCTTTTTGGTAAGTCTCTGTTAGTGAGATAAAACTTCTAATTGGTCTCATAAAACGGTTTATATATAAAACAAAAGCTAATAAAACTCCTATAGACATAGCTTCATACTTAACAAGATAAATTCCATAAGCGATAATAATGGCTTGTAGACATCCTGAGAAAAAATTACTAACACTTCTAAGGTCAGCCAAAGCTTTAAAAGCTTTTTGTTTCATCTCTTTAAAAGAAACATTACTTTTTTGAAACTTACTTGATTCATAAGCTTCATTATTAAAGGCCTTTACTGCTCTTATACCGGAAAAACTATCTTCCAATTGAGCATTTACATTAGCAATTTTACGTTTTGATTCTAGATATGCCTCTCTCATTTTAATGTTTTTATAATAAGTAAAAGCAATTAGTATAGGTAATAACAAAAGTACAACTAATCCAAGTTTTAGATTTAGTGCAAGCATAACTCCAACAGAACCAATAAGTGTCATAGGAATTAACAGTATATCACGAGGAATTTCAGTAATTATCTTTGATATTTCTCCTATATCACTAACTACACGAGACATTAATGCCCCAGTCTTATTGTTATCAAAATAAGAAAAAGAGAGGGTGTTTATATGTTTAAAAAGATTATTTCTCATATCAAACTCTATATTTACACCAAGTACACTTCCCCAAAAATTTCTTATCCAAACAACAATAGAACGAAATACAATAATACTACCTAGAAGCAAAAACATTAAAAACATACTAGCAGTATCCGAAGTCAAAAAATGTTCAGAAATCATTAACTGTACTACGTATGGAAACAGTATGTCAAAAAAGGCCAATGCAAAAGTACTAGCAGTTGTTCCCCAAAATAGTTTTTTATAGTTTCTATAATAACCCCAAACATCTTTCATATAAATCCTTTTTTTATCCTTTTTTACTTTTTACTAAACTGAGGATATCATCAATATTATCAACAACATTTATATATGATATTTTTGGACGTTTTAAAACAATGATTTCTACTCCACATTCACGTGCTGCCATTACTTTTTCCATCTCTCCACCCTCAGCTCCACTCTCTTTTGTTAAAAGATATTTAATATTATAATTTTGCATCATGGCTTTATTAAAAGCTTCAGAAAAAGGACCTTGAGCCCCTATTATGTTTTTAGCCATATACCCTAAGGACTCTGCTTTTTGAACAGAAACTATTACCGGTAATATACGGATAATCAATCTATCCAAATTATCAATCTGCTTTAAGTCTTCTAGGTTATTTGAACCAAGAGTACTGAGTATATTTCCTTCTTTACATGTAAGGTTAATATACTCTACCAAATCATCTATATAATCAAAACTTTTTGCCCCGTCATAGCTAAGAGATGGACGCTCAAAACGGATATACTCTATTTGACACTCATTAGCTATATCCATCATTGTACGTGATACATTTTGTGCATAAGGATGACTTGTATCAATAATCATATCAATTCTATTTTTTTCAATAAACTCTTTTTTCTCTTTATTATTAAGTCTTTTATCAAGTATTGACACACCATGTTTTGAAGCTAATTTTTTGCCATATGGAGTTGTAATACTCACAACTATATCAACAGTAAACTCAACCAGCTTTTCTACAAGGATGCGTGAATCCCTTGTTCCCCCTATAATCCATATCATTATTTTGTATTCCTTTTTCTTTATCTAGCATACACTCTTCAAAAGTTTTTTCACTAATAAAATTATCTCCAATTGCATTTACATGTAAACCTAAAAGTTCTAATTTATCTGCTGTTGTTTTATTTAACGCAACAATTTGTTTTTTAGTAAATAACTTTGTTTCACCATCAACTGCATCTAATAACATCTGTGCTGTACATGCATTGGAAAATGTTACGATAGAAGACTCTTCTAATATATCTTTTACTACTTTTTTTGCTCTCATTATTCTTTCAATTTGATAAGTTTCCAATTGATAAATAGGATTTTTATACTCTTTTTTATCAATATAACTATGTGAAGATGTAACTAAAAGAATAATGTCATCATCTCCTTTTATATGAGAAATAGCAGATAACATACTACTTGTACGATAAACTTTACACTTAATATTAGCAGTCAACTTATACTCTTTTAATGCCTCATGAGTTTTTTCTCCTGCAACACCTATTGAGAGATGATTAAGATCTCTAATATTGTCAATTTTTTTGAAAAAAGCATGAACACTTTGTGGGCTTGTAAAAGCAATTGTATTAAATGTTTTCAAATTAGGAATATTAAAATCAATAGCACTCATCTCAAAAAGAGGAAATTCCATACTCTCTCCACCAAGACTGCGAATCAATCTAGAGAGTGGTTTTGATTTTGATTTTTCTGCTGTAACTAACACTTTTTGTCCATGTAAAGTTTTATTCTCAAACCAAGATAGTTGTTCACGTAAATTAACCACTTCACCTACTATAATAATAGAAGGTGATTTTACTTTTTCCTCTTCAACTATTTTTGTTATTGTTTCTAATGTACCTACAACAGTTCTTTGATGACAAGTAGAACCATTTTCAATAACGGCAACTGGAGTAGAACTTATCTTTCCATTATTAATCAAACCAGAAGATATTTTTCCAATGTTTTTAACTCCCATTAAAAAAACTAGAGTTCCTTCTAATTTTGCTACTGTTTCATAATCTATAGCTTTACCATCTTTTTTTGTATGTCCTGTAAAGATATGAAATGATGTATTTATACCACGATGACTCACAGGAATTCCAGCATATGCTGGTACAGAAATTGCAGATGTCACACCTGGAATAATATCAAATTTTATATCCTCCGCAACAAGAGCCAAGGCTTCTTCACCACCTCGACCAAAAACAAAAGGATGCCCGCCCTTTAAACGTAATACATCTTTTCCCTCTTTTGCTTTTTTAATCAAAGTTGCATTTATCTCTTCTTGAAGTAATCCACCTTCACAATCTTCTTTTCCAAGATAAATAAGCTCCGCACCACAAGGAGCTAACTTTAATATCTCTTTATTTACTAATCTATCATAAACAATACACTCTGATTCTTCAATCAAAGACTTAAGCTTTAATGTCATTAAATCAAAGTCACCACAACCCGCACCTGCAATATATACCTTACCCATTTTCATTGTATTTTCCATTTTAGTATTTGTATCCTCTTGGAGTAATCATCTTATTATTTTTTACAAATGTTTTTGAGTTCCCAACAATTACTGTTGTAAACATATCTATCTCATAATCAAGCATATTTTCTAATGTTGTTAAAATATATTCTTGCCCTTCTCTTCCCGTATTTCTAGCAATAGCTACTACTGTATCTTTATCTTTATGCCTTAACATTATGGACCTAGCTTCAATTATCTGAGTTACACGACTCTTACTTTTTGGATTATAATAAGAGATTACAAAATCACCTTGTGAAGCCAAATCAATACGTTTTTGAATCAAATCCCAATCTGTTAAAAGATCACTTAAACTAATAGTCGCATGATCATGCATAATTGGAGCTCCTACAACAGATGCTGATGCATTAGATGAAGTAATACCAGGAACAACTTCAACATTAACTCCTAAATCAGATGCAATTTCCAGCATAATTCCAGCCATGCCATAAACCCCAGAATCCCCACTAGATATAAGTGCAACACTTTTCCCACTCTTAGCAATATCAAGAGTTTCATTACAACGTTCAACTTCACGCTTCATTCCTGATTTAACAAATTCAGTATTTTCAAAATGCTCTTTTACTAAATTGATGTAAGTTTTATGTCCAATGATTACATCTACTTCACTTAAAACTTTATATGCTTTAAAACTCATATGTTCAAGATCTCCTGGCCCTATACCTACTACATAAACTTTACCTTGCATATGCTATCTCCTCTTCATAAATCGAAATTGTAATTCCGTCATTTTTACTTTTTTCTAACAAAAATTTTCCTTTTCCACTTGAACTTATAAATGCACAAGGTGCTGAAATTGACCTAACACCTATTGTTTTTTCTACAAAATCAGAACCAATAAATTTTTCATGTACTTTTTTTATTTTTTCTTGCCCTATAATTTTCAACTCTACATTAAAATGTTTAGCTGCTTTAACCAAACCATCTTCATCAGCTTTTATCCAACCAGTAGAAAAATGTTTTATTGCATCTTTTCTTATATTTAATTTTTCTAATTCATTATTAATTGCATTAATAATTTCTATATCTTTTTTATCTTTTTTACATCCCACTCCAATAATAATATTGTTTGGAACAATTTGGCTTACTTCTACCTTACTTCTATTTGAAACCAAAACTACGCCTGCTATATTTTGATTTTCATTGACAATATTTGAAGGCAAACAAAGACTTACATTATCACCATTGACAATCATCGCAGTTACTCTTTTAGCATGTTCTAATGAATCAATTTTTGAATTTAATTTCATTGCAATTGTGTCTACAGCTATTTTCTCACTTACGTCCGAAGCTGTTGAAATAACAGGAGTTGCACTACATAATTTTGCTATCTTTTGTGCTTCTTCATTTGCTCCTCCAAGATGTCCGCTAAGCAATGAAGTTACAAACATGCCCTGTTCATCCATAACCAATACCGCTGGGTCTATATCTTTGCTTTTTATCAATGGTGCTATAGTACGCACAACAATTCCACTAGCCATAATAAATAAAAGTGTCTTATATTCAAAAAATATTTTCTCAACTGTTTTTGAAAATCCCTCTTGCATATCTATGCACATTCCATCACTATATTTGGGTATAGCATAAACATCAGCTTCTTTTACATGTAAAGCTTTTGCTAATATATATCCTTGTTTAGTAAGTGTAATTATGGCTAGCTTTTTTTCCTTCATGACTTAGATAAACCCTTACGATATTCATGAGTAAAATACTGATCATAAAGTTTTGATTTAGAGTATTTATCTCCCATAAATTCACCAACTAAAATTTGTGCTGTTTTAGTTATATTTGCTTCTTTTACTTTGGCTTCAATGGATTCTAAAGTCCCTTCTACTATCTTCTGATCAGGCCAACTTGCTCTTTGTATAATAGCTACAGGAGTACTCAAAGGATAATGTTTCGTAAGTTTTTCTACAACTTGGTCTATCATTTGCACTGAGAGAAAAATAGCCATTGATGCTTGATGTGATGCTAATTTATCTAAAGACTCTGCCTCAGGAACTGGAGTACGTCCTTCAAGTCTTGTACAAATCACTGTTTGTGAGACATCAGGAAGTGTAAACTCTTTTTTAATTGCTGCTGCAGATGCCACAAAAGAACTTACCCCTGGAATTACATCAAATTGTATATTATACTTATCCAATATATCCATTTGTTCACGATGAGCTCCATAAATAGAAGGATCTCCCGTATGTACTCTTGCAACAATTTTATTAGCTTTTATTGCCATAAGTGTTACTGCTATAACTTCATCTAAACTCATACTTGCACTATTAAATATTTCTGCACCTTCTTTATGACAAGCTATTACTTCTTTTGGTACTAATGAGCCAGCATAAATAATAACATCTGCTTCTTTTACAATTCTCTGCCCTTTAATAGTGATAAGCTAAGGGTCACCTGGACCTGCCCCTATAAAATAAACCTTAGACATAAGTTAATCCTCCCTTTTTTAAAAGAATAGTAGAGAAATAAGAGATATCATCACGGGTCACATTTTCAATATCATAAATTACTTTTTCATCGCTCTTTCCACAATTTGAAATAAGCACCGTATTTTTTAATTGACCAGTTTTTTTAAATGCTTCTTTAAGACGTTCTAAATTTCTAGTTACTTTCATAAAAACTAAATTATCTGAATTGCTAATCTCCTCTTCAATATTTGTTTCTTTGGCTATTGGAACAATTTTTAGTGTTTCATCTCCCATTACCAATGGAGTATTTAACCTAGCTGAGATAGAAGCAAAAGAAGTGATACCAGGAATTGTCTGAATTTCGACATCCTTTTCTAAAAGTTCCATTACATATACAAATGTGCTAAATGTCATCGGGTCACCAATTGTGATAAAAGCTACAGTTTTTCCTGCTTTTATACAGTCGTTAACTATTTTTGCATATTGAAGTCTATCTTCTTCTCTTAATCTATCCTCATCAACAGTAGTAAAGTCTGCATAAATTTTTTCTATATCATCTTTCATGTATTCTTTTGCTATCTCATATGCTGTTGAATAAGTTTTTGTATTTGCTCTTGGCAATATAACCGCATCTGCTTCTTTTAAAGCATTTACAGCTTTTATAGTTAATAATTCTGGGTCACCTACACCTACACCAATTCCTACTAATTTAGACATTTTCTTTTCCTTTTTTTGCACTTAGAATATATATTGGGTTTTCACCCATCATCATGTTTAATCTTCCTACGGATCTATTTTTAGAGACACTTAGTGAGACAACTTCAATCTTTTCAAAAGAGTATTTTTTAAGTAGATTTAAACTTTCACTCAAAGTTTCTAAAGCAATAGCATTTATTACAATCATTGAATTTTCTAGTGAATACTTCATGAAATATTTAAAAATTTCTTCCATATTTCCTTTAGAGCCACCAATAAACATTCGGTCAAATGTTAACTCTCCAAGATCCTTAGGAGCCATACCCTTAATTAAAGTATAATTTGAAACATCAAACTTCTTTAAATTTTTCACTATTGATTCAATTCCTTTTATACTACATTCTATACCTGTAACTGCTCCATATTTTAAATAACGACTTGCTTCAATGCCAACACTTCCAGTACCAGCTCCTACATCAACCAAAATACTATTTTCTTTCAAATTTAATTTAGATATACTAACTGTTCGAATCTCTTCTTTAGTCATAGGTGCATCACCTCTAATAAATTCTTCATCTTTTATATGAAACATTTTCTTCCTTCTTTAATATAGTTACATTCATCATAAAATCTTTTTTTACCTTTGCTAGTTTATATGCTGGCATCTGCGTTATAATTTCTTTTTCATAAGAGAGTTCTTCTCCTACATACATTGTTATTTTTTCCAATCCGTTATCTACAAGATTTTGGGCGATATTTTGTGGTGTATTTATATTATCTGTCAATAATCCAATCATACCTTTATCTATCAAAGTCTCAATATAGTCAAAACTTTTACCATGAAGACTTTTTAAACAAGCTTCTTGCCAAGGCAGACCAACCTTACAGAACATATACTGCATTGAAGAAAGACCTGGAATGACTACTAACTCTTTATTTGAAAAGTGTTTCTTTAAAAAAACTAGAAAACTATAAAATCCAGGGTCTCCAGATACCAAAACTGCTATCTTCTTATCTCTGTTATCTTTCATATATTCAACTAGACCCAAAAGATCTTTTGTTATATAAAGTCTCTTTTTACCTAAAGTTTCATTTTCTACTTCCTGAAAATGACGCTTCCCACCAATAACAATATCAGCATTTTTTATGCATGAAAAGATATAAGGAACAATAAAATCACGTTTTCCTGGTCCCATACCTAATATATAAATTTTAGACATCATTTTCCTCTACTGTAAAATTATTTGTTCTAGAGAGTTCACCATGTGTATTTGAATAAATCAAAACTGCCATTTCTAATTCATAACCACTTCGCTTTACATGTGCTTCACATTTTTCTTGAACTTTATTTGCCATAATGTCAAATGTTTTAAATGATTTAACCATATCTACTGCTTCTTCTGTTGTATTTGCAGTTATGACTTTTTTTACTACTTCTATACTCTCTCCAGCTTCTATTGCATTTGCAGCCATTATTTCTAACCTTGCATCAGAAACTCGACTGTGTGTATGGAAAATTCCTCCTGCCACTTTTACAATCTTTCCAATATTGCCTACAAACAATATTTTCTTAATTCCAAATTCACAAG
>CBDLTN010000044.1:0-16355 GCA_965306065.1 uncultured Sulfurospirillum sp.
AATTGTAGCTATGAAGATTAGAGAAGATTTAAAGCAAAGAAAAATAAGGATAGTTTTACGAACAGGGCAACCAGGAAGTGCTCCTGAACAAGAGGTAATAGATAATTATGATATAAATGATTATAAAGAGAAGACTGAACTTACTTCAAAAAAACTATATACCACAGTAATGTCATCATTAAGGGCATATCGTGATATGGAGATTATAGATCACAATAGAAAAGCATTAGAAAAGATAGTAGATGCATCAAAAACAATTTTTAAATTAAAATCTTTTTACAATTTTGTAGAAGGAGCATTGTCGCAAGTTACTTCTTTATTAAATATAGATGGACATATATTTGAAACAGAAGTAAATAACGGTTTTTTTGCAACTCTTTCAGACGATGAGTTTAAACTAATAGCAAGTATAGGATTATTTGAAGGGAAAAAAGACAATAAAGTTTTGACTACAGAAGCTCTTAGTTTGCTAAATAAAGCTTATCAAACAAAAAAAAGTTTTTTTGAAGAAGATAGATATGTAGCTTATTTTGAAGCAAAAAATGGAAAAATTTTATTTCTTTATATAGAAGGTTGCGAAAGGTTAAATGATGCTGATAAAGATTTTCTGGAAGTATTTTCAAGCAATATCTCTATAGCATTTAATAACACTTGTATAAATGCAGAATTGATAGAAAAAATAGGTGAAATTTTGATAAAAAGAAGAGTTTTTGAAGAAAGTATTTCAACACAAGAAGTAGTTAAACTTTTAAAAGAAAATAGTGTAGATGAAAAACTAGGTGAATTCTTTTTAAATTATTATAATGAGGTAAAATAGTAGTTTGATATATGAGCTTTCCTTAGTTGGTTTAATTATCGGCTTTATGTCCGGATTTTTTGGTATTGGTGGAGGTACTTTACTCGTGCCAACTCTTATGTATTTAGGTTTTAGCATAAAGTATGCTATTGGTATTTCTGTTATGCAGATGGTCTTTAGTTCACTTTTTGGTTCATATTTAAATCTGAAAAAAGGTATATTTTCTATAAAAAATGGACTTGTTTTAGGTTTAGGTGGCTTTGTGGGAGCTCAAGGAAGTGGTTTTTTAGTCAATCATCTTTCATCTATAGTACTCTCAACAATATTCCTTTTATCTGTGAGTTTGGCAATATTGAAATTTTTCAAATCTTCACCAGAATCTGATGGACCAGAAGTAGACTCAAATATTTTACTTTTTATCGTAGGGTTGTTTGTTGGACTTATTGCCATTAGTGTTGGTATTGGTGGAGGGCTGTTTTTAACTCCAATATTGGTTGGATTTATGAATTATGATATAAAAAAGGCCATATCAATGAGCCTGTTTTTTATAGTTTTTTCATCTATCTCAGGTTTTATAAGTATCTCACAGTTCGGATATATAGATTATAGAGCTGGGCTTATAATTGGTATAAGTTCCCTTTTTGGTGTATTTTTAGGTGTAAAATCATCTCATAATATAGACAAGAAAAAGCATAAAACTTTGACTTTATGTCTATATGTAGTCATTTTTACAATGACAGTAAATAAATTGTATTTTTAGGAAATTAAGTGGGAAAAATTAGTATAACCGGTGCAAATGAGAATAATTTAAAAAATATAGATTTGGTAATTCCAAAAAATAAATTAGTAGTTTTTACAGGACTTAGTGGAAGTGGAAAATCAACTTTGGCTTTTGATACACTTTATGCTGAAGGACAAAGAAGATATATAGAATCACTCTCAAGTTATGCAAGACAGTTTTTGGATCGTGTTGGAAAACCTGATGTTGAGAGGATAGAGGGATTGACTCCCGCAATTGCAATTGATCAAAAGACAACAAGCAAAAATCCTCGCTCAACAGTAGGAACTATAACAGAGATATATGACTATATGAGACTTCTTTTTGCTCGTGTAGGTAAACAGCACTGTCACAAGTGTGGTAAACCAATTTCACAAATGAGTGGTGCAGATATAATTGGCGAAGTTTTAAAACTTCCTGTTGGTGCAAAGCTTGTTATTATGAGTCCTTTGGTACGTGAGAAAAAAGGCTCATTTGCTGATATGATAGAGTCTCTTCGTCATAAAGGTTATGTAAGAGCCATGATAGATGGCGTTATGGTTCGTCTTGATGAAGAGGTAGAGCTTAGTAAAACTAAAAAGCATACTATAAAAGTAGTTATTGATAGAGTAGTTGTAAAAGAGGATAACAAAGAGAGAATTGCCAGCGATATTGAGAAGTCTTTGGGTGAGAGTTATGGAGAAGTAGAACTCGATATTCTTAATCATGAAGAGCTAGGTTTAGAAAGCTCTCACATACACTACTCAGAACATCTTGCTTGTTTTGACTGTAAGATAAGTTTTGAACCACTTGAACCACTCTCTTTCTCTTTTAATTCACCAAAGGGAGCTTGTCCTATTTGTGATGGGCTTGGTATTAGATATACACTTGATTTAACAAAAATAATAGATCAACACAAAAGCGTTGAAGATGGAGCAATAAAACTTTTTTATGGATTTAATAAAGGATACTATGCAAAGTTTTTAAAAGGATACTGCAAAGCTGCTAGTATTGATATAAATCTGCCTTTTGAAGAGCTAGAAGAGCATCAAAAAAAATCTATACTTCACGGAGGTGTAGAAGAAGCAAAGTTTACATGGAAACGTCACTCTCTAACAAGAAAATGGGAAGGTGTAGTTAAAATTGCCTATGATATGCTAAAAGATGAAAAAGATCTTGGTGATTATATGAGTGAAAAAAGTTGTGATAGATGTGGGGCTCATAGACTAAAACAAGAGAGTTTGGCCGTTAATGTAGCAAAAAGAAATATAGGGGATATTTTGGATATGCCTATAGATAAAACATTAGAGTTTTTTAAAGATGAGAAAAACTTTGAGTACATGAGTGAACAGCAACATCTTATAGCTGCCTCAGTTTTAAAAGAGATAAGAGAGAGACTCTTTTTCTTGTTTGATGTAGGGCTTGGATATATAACTTTAGGACGAGATGCCAGAACCATTAGTGGTGGTGAAGCTCAAAGAATTAGAATTGCTTCACAGATAGGAAGTGGTTTGACTGGAGTTATGTACGTTCTTGATGAACCAAGTATTGGGCTTCATGAAAGAGATACCTTAAGACTTATAAGAACTCTTAGAAATCTTCAAAAAAAAGGCAACAGCGTAATAGTTGTTGAGCATGATAAAGAGACTATTGAAGCGAGTGATTTTATAGTTGATATTGGACCAAATGCAGGGAAGTTTGGTGGAGAGATTGTATTTGCCGGCACTCTAGAAGAGATGAAAACAAGTGGAACTTTGACAGCTGAGTATCTCAGTGGTGCAAAAACTATTGATTATAAAGAAGATAGAGAACAAAAAGACTGGATAGAGTTAAGCAATGTATGCGTAAACAATATAGAGAATGTACATGTAAAGATTCCTCTGCGAAATTTGGTTGGTATCACAGGAGTAAGTGGAAGTGGTAAAAGCTCACTCATACTTCAAACCCTCTTACCAGTTGCTAAAGAGTTGTTAAATCGTGCAAGAAAAGTTAAAAAAATAGATGGAGTTGAATGTCATGGCCTTGAGCATCTAGATAAAGTTATATATCTTGACCAAAGCCCAATAGGTAGAACGCCTAGAAGTAACCCTGCAACGTATACTGGTGTTATGGATGAGATAAGAACACTGTTTTCAAAAACAAAAGAGGCAATGCTTAGAGGTTATAAAATAGGAAGATTTTCATTTAACGTCAAAGGTGGACGTTGTGAAAAGTGTCAAGGTGAGGGTGAAATAAAGATAGAGATGCACTTTTTACCAGATATCATGGTTAAGTGTGACGTTTGTAAGGGTGCTCGCTATAATGCTCAAACTTTAGAGATAAAATATAAAAGCAAATCAATCTCAGATGTACTTAATATGAGTGTGGATGAAGCGTTAGAGTTTTTTAAAGCAATTCCAAAAATAAACCAAAAACTTCAAACTCTAAGCGATGTTGGACTTGGTTATATCACACTTGGACAAAATGCAGTGACATTAAGTGGTGGAGAAGCACAAAGAATTAAACTAGGAAAAGAGTTAAGTAAACGAGATACTGGAAATACTCTTTATATCTTAGATGAGCCTACAACTGGTCTACACTTTGCTGATGTAGATAGGCTTACAAAAGTACTACATCATCTGACTGATTTGGGAAATTCTGTACTAGTAATTGAGCATAATATGGATATTATCAAAAACTGTGATTATCTTATAGATATGGGGCCAGATGGAGGAAGTTATGGTGGACAAATTGTTGATGTTGGAACTCCTTTACATGTAGCAACAAATTATAAAAAAAGTGGAAGTTACACAGGTGAATTTTTAGCTAAAGAGATTGGTTTAAACCAAAACTTGATAAAATAAAACAAAAAATGGAATAAGAGGCAAATATGCTAGAAAATATAACAGAGCGAATCAAAACATTACCACCACTGCCTAAGAGTTTTCATGAGATAAATGCTATTTGTGCAAATGAAAATGGCACTATAAACCAGCTAGCTAAAGTAATAGAGTCAGATCCTATGCTTGTTGCAAACCTGTTAAAAGTAGCAAATTCTCCTTTGTATAGCTTTAGACGTGAGATAAGAAGTGTTCTTCAAGCTATTTCTCTTTTTGGTATGGCAACAACAAGAGCTTTGACAACTGATATATCAATAAAAAAACTCTTAAATGTAGATATTGAACCTTATGGGATTATTCCTGAAGATTTTGTACATATTTCTGCCTTACAGAGTCGTTTGATGAAAGAATGGTATAGTAAAGTTGATAATAGCAAACTTGATATTTTGTTTCTTTCTGCTCTTCTTCAAGAGACTGGTAAAATTCTTATAGCCGATGAGATTGTAAAGAATGATGAGGTTATGCCTTTTAAGTCTGAGATTGAGACAGCTGTAAATATAGCACAGGTTGAAAAATCATTTGTAGGAACTACAACAGCAGATGTAACAGCCAAGATATTTGAGCATTGGGGGTTTGATGAAACAATGGTAGAAGCAATACAGTATGCAGACAGTATAGATGAAGCACCAGAACATATAAGAGATTACTCTGTAGCTTTAAAAGTTGTAAAAACTGCAGTTCCTATGAATGCTCCACTAAGTGAGAGAAGTATAACAATAGCATTAAACCTAATGGAAAAAGAGGGTTTAAATGAAGCAGTATTTGCTAATGCTGTAGAAAAATTAATAGAAAATGTTTAATGAAGACATTAACAATAATAGATACTTTTGGTTTCTTTTTTAGAAATTTTTATGCACTTCCAAATCTTAGAAATAAAGAGGGTTTTCCTACAGGACTTATAACTGGTTTTGCCAATTTTATTTATACTCTAAGAGAAGAACATGAAACTGACTACATACTTTTTGCACTTGATGCTAAGGGTAAAAACTTTCGTCATGAGATAGATCCAAATTACAAAGCCAATCGTTCACCTGCCCCTGAAGATTTAAAAACTCAACTTCCAGTTGCAATTAGTTGGATAGATAAAATGGGTTTCAAATCTTTTTCACAAGAAGGATTTGAAGCAGATGATGTTATTGCAGCTGCAGTTAGGTTTGCAAAAGAGCATGATATAAAAGTACGTATTGTAAGCCATGATAAAGATCTTTATCAACTTATAGAAGATGGAAAAGTCACTATATATGACCCAATGAAAAAACAAGAGATAGATAGTCAAAAATGCTTTGAAAAATTTGGTGTGTATCCTCCTAAAGTAGGGGATTATTTAGCTATTGTTGGAGATGCAGCAGATAATGTTCCTGGGGTTAAAGGAGTTGGAGCTAAAGGAGCAAAAAAGCTTCTTGATGATTTTGGTTCAGTTGAAAATATATATGAAAATATTGAAAATGTATCAAATCCAAGAAGTCAAAAGCTTTTAGAAGAGAGTCGTGATAATGCATTTTTGAGTAAGAAGTTAGTTCGCCTTGATGATAGTTTAGATATATCAGATAAGTTTGAAAGTTTTCATTTTCCTGCGAATCAGCCTTTAGAAAATATAGTAGATGAATTGGAAAAGTATGATCTTAAAGGGATATTGTCTCGTCTGAAATATAACCCAAAACAAGAAGATAAAAAAGAAGTTTGTACTTTTGAGCCAATACTACTTGATACAAAAGAGAAACTTTTTGCTATTGTAAATAATCTTACATGTAAGGATATTGTAGCATTTGACACGGAAACAACCGGACTTGATGTAAAAAATGCAAAGATAGTTGGATTTTCATTTGCCTTGAATGACAAAGAGGCATATTATGCTCCTATAGCACATAACTATCTTGGAGTTGGAGATCAAATTATTCTTGAGGATGCGAAAGTAGCAGTTGAAAAAATCTTTACATGTAAAGTAATCGGACAAAACTTAAAATATGACTTTGCTATAGTAAAACAGAATTTTGGCTTTTTAGAAGTAGAACATTTTAGCGATACAATGGTTTTAGCTTGGTTGTTAAATCCGGAATTACGAGCAGGTTTAGATACACTTGCTAAACGGTTTTTTGATTACGAAATGGTAAAGTTTAAAGAGGTTGTTCCTAAAGGACAAGATTTTAGTGCAGTAGATATAACAGATGCTTGTAAATATGCTAGTGAAGACGCTTGGATGACATATAAGCTTTATGATAAGTTAATTGAAGTATTAGAACCAAAGCTTTTGAGTCTTGCAAAAAGTGTAGAGTTTCCTTTTATAAAGACACTTCTTGACATGGAAGAAGAGGGAATCAAAATTGATACAGTTTACTTCAAGCAATTAGAGACCAAAACAAATAGTGCGATAGAAAAACTAAAATCTGATATATTTTCTTTAAGTGGAAGTGAATTTAATCTAAACTCGCCAAAACAGTTAGGTGTAGTTTTATTTGAGCAGTTAGAACTTCCAATAATCAAAAAAACAAAAACTGGTTATAGTACAGATGAGAGTGTTTTAACAAAACTCTTAGATACACATGAAGTTATACCAAAACTTTTAGAGTATAGAGAGTTAGCAAAGTTACAATCAACATATATAAAACCACTTTTAAAACTTGGAGAAAGTTCTGTTAGTAACCGCATACATACCTCTTTTTTACAAACAGGAACTGCTACAGGTAGGTTAAGTTCAAAAGATCCAAACCTTCAAAATATCCCTACGAGAACAAAATTGGGTCGTGAAGTAAGGAAAGGTTTTGTATCTCGTGAAGGATATAGTTTTGTGGGTATCGATTATTCACAAATAGAGCTTAGACTTTTAGCTCACTATAGTGAAGATGAAGCTCTTTTAGATGCCTTTAACAATGATTTGGATATTCATAGACAAACTGCTTTAAAACTTTTTGGTGAAGAAGAAGCGGATGAGAAAAGAGGAGTAGCAAAAAGTATCAACTTTGGGCTTCTTTATGGAATGGGAGCTAGAAAGCTTTCACAAACTCTTGGCATAAGTCAAGCAGAAGCAAAGGGCTATATTGAAAATTATTTTAAATCTTTTGCAACTGTAAAAACTTATCTGCAAAGCATAAGTGATGGAGCAAAAGAGGATGGTTATGTAGATACTCTTTTAGGAAGACGTCGCTATTTTGATTTTAAGAATGCTAATGGAATGCAAATACCAATGTATGAAAGAGAAGCAGTAAATACTCGTTTTCAAGGGAGTGCAGCGGACCTTATAAAACTCTCTATGAATGAAATCAAAGAAAAACTTTTAGATACAGATTCGAAGTTACTTTTACAAATTCATGATGAGCTTATATTTGAAGTAAAAGAAGAGAAAGCTGAAGAGTTTGCAAAATCTGCAGCAGTAATTATGAAAAATATTTATGAGTTAAGAGTTAAATTAGAAGTTAGTATATGTATTGGTAAAAACTGGGGTGAGTTGAAGTAGGCTATGCCTCTTCAACTAACTTGTCCATAACATAAAGTTGTAAATCTTTTTTGGAGATTTCACTTTTTAGAGATTCATTATATATCTCTTCTACTTTTTTACTGTATTTGTCATAAGCAAAGTAAGGAAAATGAACTAACCAAGCTTTTTTGATAAGTTTTAAAGTAATGGCATCCCTCATCCATGCTCTAAAGAAATTAAAGCCTATAAAAACAGCACTAGTTACTAAAACAGATCCTAATACAGAAAAATGAAAATTCATATTTTTAAGAAAATAGTGAGTTATACCAATAAGAGGCATAACGACTAATGCACTTAAAATAAAATATGTAATATATGCTCTGATTATATTTAGTCTAAACCCAAGTTTACCTGGATCTACATACATTTTTTCATTATAATGGCTATTTGCAGAGAGTAAATCTCTAAAAATAACTGGTTGATTTGAGAACGTGTAAATATAGTTTATAATTTTCTCTTTGATCGATATTTTTTTACTCACTTGTATCCTTTGCCTAGTTTGTGTATTTTAACATAAAAATATTTAAATATTTGTTACCAGAAAGATTATATTTCATAGATAATATAAACGGTACTATATTTGCTTTAAAACGGTTATGAAAAAATTATTTATTATATTTTTATTTGGTATGTTAAACTTGAGTGCTCATCCACACACTTTTATAGATCTTTACTCTACTTTACATGTAAATGACAACACTATAGTTAAAACTGAGTTTAAGTGGAAAATGGATGATATGACATCAGCTATGCTTATAATGGAGTTTGATGTTAATGGCAATGGTAAAATAGATGAAGAAGAGAATAATTATGTCTATGATAATTACTTTGTATCACTTGAAAATTACAATTTTTACACAAAGGTAGAAGTTGATGGGAAAGTCATAGACTTACCTAAACTAAAAAACTTTAGAGCAGTTATCGAAGATAATAGAATTTGTTATATTTTTGAACTTGATAAGTTCTTTAATGTAAAAAATACAGTTTTTAAGTTTGCGGATAAAGAGATGTTTGTAGCATTTATGCTAAAAAATGAGTTTATAAATATAAATAGTGTAAAAGCAAAAATTGATGGAGAAGATATGGATTTCTTTTTTGAGCATAGGATAAGTTTTGAGTGAATATTATAATGAATTTTTAAAGACAGTAGTTGCTTATCAATATGAGTTAAATAGCTATATATCAAAAACAATACGAAGTGTTGATGGAGAAAATAGTTTTGGTTTGTCTTTATTAGTTCTTTTAATTGCTTTTATTTACGGAGCTGTTCATGCAGCTGGTCCAGGGCATGGAAAGGCGTTGGTCGCATTTTATTTTTCAGCAAATAAAAGTGATTATAAAAGTGCCTTTAAAATGGGTTACATGATTTCAATCATACATGCAATTTCAGCACTTTGTGTGACGTTTGGGATATTTTATATACTAAAAGTTATGTTTAGACAACATTTTCATGAAATAAGCTCCATCTCTATGCAAATAAGTGCAGTGATGATAATGCTAATAGGAACTTATTTAATGTATGAAGCTTTTAAAAAAAGAAATTTGTGTGAAAAAAAAATAAAAAGTAAATCTAAAAGCCAAGTTGCTGTGGCATTTAGTTCTGGTATAGTACCTTGTCCTGGTGTTATGACAATAGTACTTTTTTGTATAATATTAAAAAAGTATATGCTAGGTGTATTAGCCGCAATTACTATGAGTATAGGAATGGGACTTACTATCTCTTTAGCTGGAATTTTTTCAATTGCAATTAATAAAAAATTTGGTAGTTTACTTGGAAATAAAGGGTATTTGTTAGAGATGTTTGGAGCTTTGATTATATTTTGCTTAGGACTGTTTTTACTTCAACCCTATTTATAGTGATATATAATTATTAGTTGTTTAATTTTATTGAAATTGTAGTTCCTACATCTGTTGTACTTGTTATATAAATTGAGGCTTTATGAAGGTCTGCTATTTGTTTAACCATTGCTAAACCAAGACCATAACCATAAATTCCTTTTTTTCTTCTAGAATCAATTTGATAAAATTTATCGAATATCAATGGTATTTTATCTTTTTCTATTCCTATCCCCTCATCTTGTATAGTCAATGTATTGTTCTCTAACTTAATAATTATATTTTTCCCATTGGGAGTATATTTTATGGCATTATCAAGTAAGTTATCAATCAATACTTCTATAAGAGTTGGATTTGCCCGAAGGATTGTAGAGTCTAAACTTTTTACATGTAAAGAAATTTTTTTCTCTCCAGCTACTATTATATACTTATCTATAGAGTTTAATAATATTGTATCAACATTAACGTCTTTAAATAACTCTTTTACTGTATCGTCATTCATTCTTGTTAACAAAAGAAGATTGTGAAGCATAGCTTGAAGATGAGTAATGTCTTCTCCAATTGAGTTGAGTATACTCTTATACTCTTTGATTTCTCTTGATTTTTGCAAGGTCACATCAATCTGAACTTTCATAGATGATAGTGGAGATTTTAGTTGGTGTGAAGCATTTGAGTTGAATTCTTTTATCTGTTGATATGATTCATTGAGTTTTTCAATTATTTCATGTTTGAAAATTTCAAGGGCTTTTATAGAGGAGATCGCAATAATGACGGCACAAATTGAGCGAAAAATTTGAACTGGCAGATGAAAAGTTTCTAAAAACCAAGCAGTGTTGATTATATTTGCAGGAAAGTGTTCAACTGGTGGTACAACTAAGCCTGCAAAAAAAGCATAACCTATAAATGCCAAACCAGAAATTTTAAAGTAGAGTTTTAAAGTCTCTATTCGATTGACTTTTTTGATAGAATCACCATAAAAAAACAATCCAATACCTAAAAATAATGAGCCCCAAAATCCATAAGTGTATCTTATTGCAACAATGGTTTCATTAAGTCCTGGATAGAGCAATATTAAAGCAACTAAACTAGAAGTACTGATAATATAAATTACAGGACCAGCATATAGATGATATACAAAATGTAATTTAGAATGGGGGTTTTCAAAACTTTTTCTTATAATAAAACGAGAAAATTCAAAAAGTGCCAAATATGATAAAAGTAAAAGTAGTACTTCAAATTGAACTAAAATTTTTTTTGAATGAGGATATATATATTGATACATAGCTATCCATTCAACAAAAGCGTGTAATATAGCAAATAGTCCTAAAAGCCATATTTTGTTAGCGAAAAATAGATTACTATCTTTAGACCTAACAAATAAAAGTAAAACACCTAATATAAAAAAAGATAATCCATATATAAAAAAAACTATATCCATATATTAAATTTCTATCTTATATCCAGAACCTCTAATTGTTTTTATCAAAGTTTTTTCACCTTCTAAATCTATTTTTTTTCTAAGGTGATGGATAAAAACATTTATAACATTTGAAGAGGTTATTTCGCTTATGCCCCATATTTTCTCTTGTAAGATTGTATGAGTCACTACACTGTTTTGATTTGTAAGCATATAAACTAGAATATCAAACTCTTTTGTAGTTAATTCAATATACTGTTTTGCCCTTGTTACTGTTCTTTTTAGTATATTCACTTCTAATGTATCAAGCTTAATACAATCTTCATGGTTGTATGAAGCTCGCCTTGTGAGAGAGTGTATAACTGCTACAAGTTCTCTAAATACAAAAGGTTTAGTCAAGTATTCATCTACTCCGCTCTCTAAACTTTCAATCTTGTCATCAATATCACTTTTAGCTGTTAACATTAAAATTGGCGTAATAACTTTTTCATTTCTTAGAACTTTACATATTTGGACACCATCTAGATTTGGTAAAAGCCAATCTAGGATAATGACGTGATATTTATTTGTTTGTGCTAAGTATAGACCTTCAAGGCCATCATCCGTACTGTCAACTATAAAGCCTACTTCACGCAGGCCTTTTGTAACATAGGTTAGTATTTTGTGGTCGTCTTCAACTATAAGTGCTTTCATAAAACTATAGTAACAAAATTTATATGTTAGGAACATTAAAAAAAATTAATATTCAGTTAATGTTGACGAAATAATTATCTGTCAAAATTACATCAAGACTAAAACAGTCTAAACAAAAGGAGATAAAATGAAAACTTTACTTAAGGTTTCTTCAGTTGCAGTTGCAGGTATGCTTTTAATGGGCACAACAGCTTTCGCTAAAGGCGAAAAATATACATTAGAGAGTATGAAAGTTTCTTCACCAATTTCACTAGAGGCTTCAAATCCGATTTGGGCTAAAGCAAAAGCACTTAATATAGATTTGACAGAAACGCCATATAAACCAGATTCTTATCCTGGAATCACAAGTACAAATGTGACTCTAAAATCAGCATACGATAACGACAGTATGTATCTTTATATGCAGTATGATGATCCAACTATGAGTGCAGATCGTTATCCTTGGGTAAAACAGACTGATGGTACTTGGAAGCAGATGAAGAAAAAAGACCAAACTAAACATGAAAATACATATTATGAAGATAAAGTTGGTGTTTATTTTGACATAAATGCTCGTGGATTTGCTAAAAAAGGCTGTGCTATATCTTGTCATATGAAAAAAGATGGAAAAACCAATGGTTTTAGTGATACTTCAGCAGGTAGAAAGTATACAAGAAAAGCTGGACAGACTATTGATATGTGGCACTGGAAATCAGTTAGAACTGGTTTAGCATTTGATCTTTCACATGATCAATATGTAGATCACATTGCAGATCCTAAGAAAAGTAAAAATTGGGGACGTCATGGTGATGAAAAAATATCTGGTGGATATAAAAACAATGGAACTAAAGGTTCTATTCTTCCATCATTTGTAAGTTCAGATGGTAACAATATGCCTTATATTTTAGATAGTAAAAAAGTTCCATTTGTAGATACTTTTAAAGCTGGAGATAAAATCTCAGGTATTGTACTTTCAAAAATGACTGGTAGTGCTGCTGATATTATGACTAGTAATCATTATGCAGATGGTAAATGGACTTTGGTATTCAAACGTGCATTGATAACTAATCACCCTAAATCAAAAGCACAAGATGTTCAGTTTTCTGACTTAAGCAAGCCTTATTATTTTGGTGTATCAGTATTTGATAATTCTCAAATCAATCATATTTACCATGAGGGAAGTATAAAGCTTCTATTTAAATAGAGGAATATAAAATGAATGTTCAACAATTAAACGTTCAGGCAAAAGCAGCGGTATCGCTGTTTTTGCTCTTTGTTATCGTAGCAACGATTTCTTCTGTTATCTTGCTAGGGTTGAGTTTAACTGGTGAGAAAAAAGGGCTTAATATCCCTACAATTTCTCAAATAGAAAACAAATATGCAACTCCTGAACTAGTTGGTTCTATGAGAGGTAGCATGTATGAGTATGTAACTGAAGATGGTGATATTGATTTAGTCAATGACTGGATTGAAGCTGGAGCAACTAAAGAAGATCCAAACTATGAAACTGTAGCTGAGATTATGTCACTTGATTGTGCAGATTGTCATAGTAAGACTTCTACAATGTCTAAAGCTATTCCATCAATGCCACTTGAAAATTATAAGCAGATAAAAGCTCATACGCAATCTGGTTATTCTTGGAAGACGATGTCAAAACAAGCACATATCCATATGTATGGAATCTCTATGTTCTTGATTATTATTACACTGTTATTTGCTTACACTACTTATAAACCAATTATCAGAACAACTCTGATAGTAGGATCATTTAGTGCAGCATTTTTAGATATATTTTCTTGGTGGTTCTCTAAATTTAATCCACTATTAGTATATTTTATATACTTTATGGGTGGAATTATGGTTGCTTCAATTTTATTGATGTCTCTTTTGATTTTGATAAATATTTGGAAAAAATAGACCTTCTTTTACACAAGGCAAGGAAACTCCCTTCTTTGCCTTTTTTAACTAGTCTTTTATTACATTTATGATATAACTTCGTCTTTAAATTTATAAAGGATACAAATGAATCCAATTGCTGTAGCAGTTATTGTTATGTTGACTTTGAGTCTCATGAGAATAAATGTTGTGATAGCACTTACAATAAGTGCAATCATAGGGGGACTAATAGGTGGGTTATCTTTACTAGATACTATTAGTACATTTAACAATGGTCTTGGTGGTGGAGCTTCTATAGCTCTTAGTTATGCAATGCTTGGTGCTTTTGCAGTAGCAATTTCTAAATCAGGTATAACTGACTTGCTGGCAAATAGAGTCATTAAAAATGTAAAAGGCAAACAAGCAACTTCTAGTGAAAAGTTATGGGTTAAAGTTACTCTAATATCAATTATATTGATAGCTGCTATCTCTTCTCAAAATGTTGTCCCAATTCATATCGCATTTATACCAATTTTAATTCCGCCTTTGTTACATGTAATGGCAATTTTAAAGCTTGATAGAAGATTGGTTGCTTGTGTTATAACTTTTGGTTTAACAGCTACTTATATGTTTTTACCGATTGGTTTTGGTGGGATTTTCTTGCAAAATATCTTGTTAAAATATTTAGTTGATAATGGTGTTACTGCTACTGCTAGTCAACTTCCATTAGGCATGGCAATACCAGTTTTTGGTATGTTTTTAGGTCTTCTTACGGCAATATTTTTTACATACAAAAAACCAAGAGAGTATAAAGAATCACTTATTTTAGAAGTAGAGCCAGAGTCTACTCAAGTAAATATGAAACATATATTTGTTGCTATTGTTGGTATTGTTGTAGCATTAGGATTACAGTTATATGCTGATTCTATAATTTTAGGCTCGCTTGCTGGGTTTGTTATATTTACTTTAGGTGGAGTTATTAAGTTAAGTCAAACACAAGATGTATTTACAAAAGGTGTTCATATGATGGCTATGATAGGGTTTATTATGATTGCAGCTTCTGGTTTTGCAGAAGTTATGAAAGCAACAAATGGTATAGATTCTCTTATAAGCTCAATCGTAGGAGTTATTGGAGATAGCAAAGCTTTAGCGGCTCTTTTTATGCTTATTGTTGGTCTTTTGGTTACTATGGGAATTGGCTCATCTTTTTCAACTATACCTATCATCGCAACTATTTATGTTCCCTTAGCACTTCAGTTTGGTTTTTCTCCTTTAGCAATTATTGCTTTAATAGGAACTGCTGGAGCTTTAGGTGATGCTGGTTCTCCTGCCTCTGA
The DNA here is from genome assembly GCA_965306065.1 of uncultured Sulfurospirillum sp. Lineage (GTDB taxonomy): Bacteria > Campylobacterota > Campylobacteria > Campylobacterales > Sulfurospirillaceae > Sulfurospirillum_A. Next base: position 15,042 of record CBDLTN010000044.1, read on the forward strand.
TTCAACTCTAGGACCAACTTCAGGTCTTAATGCAGATGGACAACATGATCATATTTGGGATACTGTTGTACCAACTTTTATTCATTTTAATATACCTCTTATTATATTTGGATGGATTGCAGCAATGGTATTGTAATAAAATATCATTTTCAAGATAAGCAAAGGTAAAATATTTTTGCTTATCTCCTCTTTTGTAACACCTGATACCAATTGGTTAAATTTTAATAGGTAAATTAAATATTACGTTATAGTATTAAGGTTAAACTGTTATAATAAATTAACTTACAAGGATGTGGTATGTTAAGAGGACTGTTTTTACTTTTTTTATTAAGTGTGGCTTTATTTGCAAGAAGTTTTGAAGAGATAAAAAATTCAAAAACTTTAAAGGTTGCAATGAGACAAAATTCTATGACTTATTCAATCGATAAAGACAAAATTATTCCTGGATTTGATTATGCTTTGGCTTTAGAGTTTAGTAAGTTCTTAGATACTAAGTTAGAGATTGTGCCTGTTCATATGTTTAGAGATTATTGGTTTAGAGATGGTAAACTTATATTTAAATCTCCTCCTCCAGTTACCCCTGATATATTTGATAAAGCTGATATGACCTTAGACATAATATCAAAAAATAAAAAAAGAGAAAAATATATAAGTATGATTCCTTATATACAAAACAAAACAATTATTTTTTCTAATAAAGATTCAAATATAAAAACGGTTGAAGACTTAATTGGAAAACAGGTACTTTTGTTTGAAGGAATGCAATCACAGTATCTTTTAGAAAAAATTTTAAAAAAGAAAAATATAGATTTTAAAACATTTTCATCTAAGTATGATGAAAAAAGTAAAAAAATGATAATAGATAAAAGCTATAAAAACTCAAAAGACACTGTTAATTTTATTTTAATCAATAGAAAAGAAAAAATGCCTTTTTTGTATGTATATTTATCGGTATATCAAAAAGATGTTGATGCTTCTTCAACTGATGCTTTTTCACTTTTTCAAAAACTTCATGAGTATGAATACTTAAAAGATGACTTGATACCCGCTTTTACTTTAGATGAAAACATGGGATATTTAAGTGCTACTATGCCAAAACAGAAGCATGAATTAAAAGAAAAATTTTCAGAGTTTATTGAGATTTCAAAGAAAAATGGACTATTAAATAAGTTGATGAAAGAGTATTTAAATATAGATTTACAGACTTATTCAAAGATTTTGGAATATCATGAAAATAAAAAATAGAATTATTTTTTCTTCCTTTACTACTGTTGTTCTATCAATGCTTTTGATATTTTTGCTTTTTTATTTCTT
>CBDLTN010000045.1:0-16074 GCA_965306065.1 uncultured Sulfurospirillum sp.
ATCATTTTTGATTAATGTTGCTAGAGTAGCATAGTTGATAAAAACATCGTTTTTGTATTCATAATCTAACTCAACATTTACTATGATAGGCTGAGGAGTAATTCTCTCCTCGGGTAAAATACCTATGATTGCACTAAATGTGAGATTTTCAATAAAGATTGTCATACGACTTTAGATTCTTTACCACTAAAAAGTCTCATTATATTTGGTACATGTTTATATACAATTAAAAATGCTATGATAAGTATAGGTGCGTGAGTTTTTATTTCCGGAATATCTGGATGGATTATAAACGATGATACAAGTAGAGTTATAAGTGCTATTAAAGATGATAATGAAGATATTTTTACAGTCTTTCCAGCTATAAACCAAGCTATAACAGCCAGTACGGTTTCTACTGGAAGCATAAAAAGCATAACACCCATTCCCGTAGCAACCCCTTTTCCACCTTCAAATTTTAAATATGGACTATAGCAATGACCTACAACACATAGTATTGCAACCATCCATAATGTTTGCTCACTCAATCCTAAAATTGAAGCAGTAAGTAAAACAGCGACACCTTTTAATGCATCTAAAAGCAATGTAGCAATTGCTACTTTTTTTGCTAAGGCTGGATTTGTCTCTTTTAATACTCTTAAAACATTAGTAGCTCCAATGCTTCCACTCCCACTCTCTCTAACATCAATAGATGTAAATTTTTTTGCTAAAATAAGTCCAAAAGGGATTCCTCCCACTAGATAAGCGATAATATAAAATTGAATATTGATATTGGATAATAGTTCCACAAACTTCCTTTGATAAAATATAGCGATTATTATACATAATTTGTTATAATGCTAAGCTTTATAATAGCAAAGAAGGATTTTATATTGAATAAAGAATTATTAAAAGAAGAAATTTTAAAATTAAAAAATGAATTAGATGTAACTATAGTTGCTCATTTTTATCAAAAAGACGAAGTATTTGAAATTGCAGATTTTACGGGAGACTCACTAGAACTTGCTAAGTTTGCAGCTCGTGATAAAAAACCAAATTTAGTATTTTGTGGTGTTGGTTTTATGGGACAAAGTGTAAAAATACTAGATCCAAACAAAAGAGTTTTGATGCCTCGTTTAGCATGTTGTGCAATGGCTAAGATGATAGATGTAGATTATTATGACCAAAATGTTGCTATTTTAGAGAATAGTGGTATCAAAAAAGAAGATATTATGCCCGTTACTTATATAAACTCATCAGCAGAAGTTAAAGCTGCTGTTGGAAAGATGGGTGGGTATGTCTGTACAAGTTCAAATGCCAAGGTAATTATTACGAAAGCTTTGGAAAGTGGAAAGAAAATACTGTTTGTTCCAGATCGTTGTTTGGGACAAAATATTGCCATTGACATGGGATTAAAATCATGTGTTGTAGGAGATGGAAGTGACCCAAAAGAGTCTGATATTATTTGTTATAATGGGTTTTGTTCAGTTCACCAGCTTTTTGATGTAGAGGATATAGAGTTTTATAGAGAAAAATATCCAGATATTTTAATTGTAACTCATCCAGAATGTAAACCTGAAGTATGTAAAAAATCAGATTTTGTAGGATCTACTAGCCAAATTATTAAGTTCATAAAAGAGTTGCCACTTGATCAAAAAGTAGCAGTTGGAACTGAATACAATATGGTAAATCGATTAAGAGATAAAAATACTTATGTTTTATCTTCAACTAAACCAGAGTGTCCAACTATGAATGAGACTAGATTAGAAGATGTAAGGGATACCCTTTTAAGAATAAAAAATAGTGATTTTCAAAGTGAAATAACTATAAGTGAAGAGACAAGAAAGTATGCTTATGAAGCACTAAATAGGATGTTTGAATTATGATTCGTAAGTTTGTTAAATCGGCACTACAAGAAGATATTGGACGAGGTGACTTGTTTTATCTAGTTGGTAATTCTAAAAAAGCAACAGCAAAAATAGTTTGTAAAGATGCTGGTGTTTTAGCTGGTGTTACATATGCTAAAGCTTTGTGTAAAATTGAAAAATTAGAATATAAGTTTTATAAAAAAGACGGAGATACATTAGAGTATGGTGAAACAATAGCAATCATAAAGGGAAAATCAAAAAGACTTCTTATGTGTGAAAGAACTATATTGAATCTTCTTCAACACGCTTCAGGCATAGCTACAAATACAAATAGGTATGTAAAGGCTTTAAATGGAGCAGATGTAAAGCTACTAGATACTAGAAAAACAAGACCAGGACTTAGAATATTTGAGAAGTATGCTGTAAGATGTGGCGGAGGAAACAATCATCGTATGGGCCTTGATGATTGTTTAATGTTAAAAGACACTCATCAAGAAACTATAGATGATCTTGAAACATTTATAAATAAAGCAAGAAAAAAATTGCCATATACTACAAAGATTGAGATAGAGTGCTCTAGTGTTAATGCAGCTAAAGAAGCTATGGATTGTAATGTTGATATGATAATGTGTGACAATATGAGTGTAGAAGAGATAAAAGAAGTTGTTACATGTAGAGATGAAAAGGCACCTCATATTTTGCTTGAAGCAAGTGGTAATATAACAGAGGAAACAATAGGACTGTATGCTTCAAGTGGAGTTGATGCAATAAGCAGTGGAAGTCTTATACATCAAGCTGTATGGTTAGATTACTCTATGAAAATAACTCATAAAGAGAAAGAAGCTTAAAAGAGAATGGCTGACGATCAGGAAAAAACGGAGGAACCCACCGCCAAGAAGATTGAAGATGCCAGAAAAGAGGGCAATGTCCCTAAAAGCCAAGATACTAGTAGTTTTGTAACTTTAGTTGTAGCAATCGGGGCCTTTTTAGCCCTTTTTCCTTATATAAAAGAGCGCATGTTTAATCTCTATCGTTTTTGTCAATCTTATATTGGGGTAGATATAGATAAAAATGATGTTTATATTATTATGATAACTATATTTAGAGAGTTTGCCCTAATGGTGTTACCTTTAGCTGCTATAGTTGCTCTTTCTGGTGTTTTAGCAGCCGTTATGCAGTTTGGGTTTTTGACAACTTCAAAACCTTTGATTCCTGATTTTAAAAAGATAGACCCTATTAAGGGTTTAAAAAACTTACTATCACTTAAAAAACTTATTGAAGGTATAAAAATTATTGTAAAAGTCACTCTTGTTATGACTCTTGCATACTATTTTTTGTTGGATTTTGTAAAAGAGTTACCTTCAGTCATATTTTTTTCTATCTATGATCAATTAGAATGGCTTAGAGATAAGTCATTGATTTTAGTGGCTGTCATGCTTATGCTTTTTTTAGGACTTGCTTTGTTTGATCTGTTTTTTGTTCGCTATAACTACTTTAAAGAGCTTAAGATGAGTAAACAAGAGATAAAAGATGAGTATAAACAGATGGAAGGAGACCCTCAGGTAAAAGCTCGTATAAAGAGAGTTCAAATGGAGATGAGTAAAAAAAGAATGATGAGTGACATTCCAAGTGCAGATGTAGTTATTACAAATCCAACTCACTTTGCAGTAGCAATTAGATATGATACAGAAAAAGAGAGTGCTCCAAAAGTTGTAGCAAAAGGTGTTGATCACTTGGCACTTAAAATAAAAGAGATAGCGAGAACTCATAATGTCCAAGTAGTAGAAAACCCACCTCTTGCACGTGAATTATATAAAAAATGCGAGATTGATGAGACGATACCTGAGACTATGTACAAAGCAGTAGCAGAAGTACTTGCCTTTGTATATAAGAGTTCGAAAAAAGAGAGAATGTAAAGTTTAAATTGAGGAGAGTTGTATCCTCAATTAATTTTATTTAATCTAAAGTTCTAAAAACATAAAAGATATGATTTCATTGGTGTAGTTATCTGTTGTTTTATACTCTCTATATCCTTTAGAGCAGAATGTTCCGAGTACATATTTTTTATCGTTAAGAGTAATAAAATGAGAATTTGATTCTCCATTTTTTAAGTTAAAAAACTTTTCATCAAGTTCAAAAAAACTTAGAACTTTGTAGTGATTGTTAGTTGAGGCAAGTATCTTTTGATTTTTATCAATAAATAATGCAAAACCCTTTCTACCTGTTGGAATTGCGTCTTCAAGTATGGCCTTTAACTCAATAGAACTGTCAAATACTATACCAATGCCACCTAAAACAGAGTCATTTTTGGTTATAGAAGCATTATATATGTATGTAGGATTATCATCGTATAAAGGTGACTCTTCAAAGTCAGTAACAAAATAATTTTGAGTTACAGTATTGTGCAAAGTTTGTCTTGTAGCTTCATTTTTTAGGATAGTTCCAATTACGGTGCTATCTCGTGAAGTTGCGATTATCTCTCCATTATTATTGTAGATAAAGAGATTTGTGTAAACTGTATAAAGTTCATTTATTGCTAAGAGTATGGTGTGAAGTAGTGTATTATTTGGTTTATCTTTTGAGAGTTCTTGTATAAATGAAGGAGTAAGAGCCCACCATCTGCAATCATTTGCCCTTTCATACAGGTTTCTATCCATAATACCCATAGCTAGTTGAGCACCTATTTTTGCATCGTATATAATAGATTCAACAACAGTTTCTAAATTATAAATAGTCTCTTTTATACTAAATAGTATTGATTGGCTTATATCTCTGAGATTATCTAATATAGGATTTAAAACATAAGTTTTATTTTTAGATGCTATTAGCTCTCCATTGATTATAATGTCAGATAAATCACAAACAATATCTTCAGTCTCATTAATAATATTCAAAAGAGCTTCGTTAACCAAATTGTTTTCTTTGGAATCTTTCTTTTGATTTTTATCTACAACCGGTGGATGAGATGCTGTACAAAACCAATCTGATTGGCCATAATAGCCCTGATAACCTTTTGTTTTAGCAGATACAAAAAATTGATTTTTTTCTATTGTGTGTGTTTTATCATTGGTATAAGTAATATTTTTTATATTATTTAAGGTACTACTTTTTGCGATAACTCCATTATTCCCATATAAATAAATATGTTCATCACCTTTTTTTAAACCTTTAAATATTCTATTCATTTCATCATCAAATTTAAAACATAAGCACAACACTCCTATGTTCTCCTTCCCTTTTCTTATCCTTTGTGCATATACTAGTGTTGATTTTTGAGATGGAAAGATATCTGTTTTTCTAAAGAACTCTATGTATGAATCACTTTCTAGAGCTTTTTTGATAACGGTATCTTTTGTATGAGTGATAGGGTTTTTAGTATTTAAGTTTGCTTTACACTTGCCTTGAGTATCAAAGATAATTACTTCATTATAAACAGAGTATTTTTTTACATACTCTTCAAGTCTATTTTTAATTGTCTCAATTTTAATGTTTTTAGTTGTTAAAAACTCAACTATTTGCTCATCCGTTGATAAAAACCCTACATCTGCTGTTCTCTCAAATAGGTTTCTTATCAATATATCTATTGCAACTTGTGCTTTAGAGTGAAGTTCATTTTTAAGTTTATTGAGATTCTCTTTGATAAGAAGTTTTATCATGTTGTTTTTTATAATTTCAAAATTTTTACTCGTTGATTCTGCCATTTCAAATAGATTTGAAGAGAGGTCAAGTACATTAATCTTTCCTGTTAATATGACTTTGTTAAGAAAGTTCCTTTGCTGTTCTAATTTTATTTCAGTCTCTTTAATAATTGGAAAAATATTATATATATCAGACATTCACAAACCTTTTTTCTATTATTATAGATAATATATATGCAAATATGTTCAAAAAATTGATTAAAAAATAACCAAATAGGCATTTTAGTTAAATTTAATTAACCAAAAAGTAAAGAGATAACTATTAGCTCTTTACAAGTAAAAAACATTTAGTTAAAATAAATAAGATTTAATAAAGAAGGAAAAAGATGAAAAACTTAGAGTATGCAGGATTTTGGATTAGGGTTGGGGCCTCACTTATAGATACTCTAATATTACTTCTTGTTTTATTACCACTTATATTTAGTATATATGGTTTGAACTCTGCGAGCGTAGAGGTGTCTAGTGGTGGTATGCATCATTATCAAAGCTCATATAGTTTTGTAGGAAGTGGAAATTTCTTTTTAAATTATATATTGCCTGCTATCATCGTTATAGCATTTTGGATTTTCAAATCTGCAACACCAGGAAAGATGGTAACTAGATTAACCATAGTAGATGCTAAAACAGGAAAAAAACCGACTTTGATTCAGTTTATGTTACGTTATGTTAGTTACTTTTTATCATCGATTTTTTTGCTTGGGTTTATTTGGATTGCATTTGATAAAAAGAAACAGGGCTGGCATGATAAAATAGCTGGAACAGTTGTAGTAAAAGATTCCAGCGTTCAAGAGGTTAGGTTTGAAAATGAAGAGTAATATAAAAGAACACTGGTTAAAAGGGGTAGTGTTTTTACTATCTTTGTTGGTTATATATTTTACAACTTTCTCAAAACTGGATAATAGTGCAAAGAGTAGGATAGATTCATCTTTTAAACAAGCATTGGGAGTATTTGCAACAGCTAAAGCACTTAATGGAGTTATATCATTAGTTCAAGGAACTGAAGTTGGTCCTCCTGGGGTAACTATTAGTATAGGAGAGATTCTTGATCCCATAAATGATCTTGTGGAAAGGTTTTCTTGGATTATGCTTGCTTCATTAACTTCATTGGGAATACTAAAAATACTTATGAATATATTGGTTTTCAAAGGTTTTGAAATATTGCTTATATCTAGTTTGTTAATATCAAATATACTTTTATTTTATCGGTTTAAAAAATATCTCTATGCTAGAGAGCTTTTTTTCAAATTTACCATTTTATTAATCTTTTTAAGATTTAGTATACCTCTTGTTACAATGGCAAATGAGTATGTATATTTAAATTTTATAAAACAAGATTACAATATAGAACAATCTCAAAATGTAATTGTAAGTGCTAAAAATGAAATAAGTAAATTTGATGATAAAAAAGCTAGTTATTTTTCAACTGATTATTATAAAAATAAGATGTATGCATTTGAAACTGTTGCTTCAAATGCAACAAATCATATAGTTGATTTGATTACTGTTTTTATATTTCAGACTATGCTTTTCCCGATAATTTTTTTATGGCTTTTGTATAGGCTATTTATATTTTTTTCAAAGTCGTTTCATATCCCATAGTTGGATTATTAGGGATTAAAAAAGATAAAGCAAAAGAACAAATTGCTATTAAAGCTCCTATAATAAACACAAGAGAGTTAGAATACAACCAGATAAGTCCAAGAACTGCAGGTAAAAATACAGCAGCGATATGGTTTATGGTAAAACTCACAGCACTAGCACTAGCTAAATCTTTTGGATTTGCTATTTTTTGGAAATATGTTTTAAGAGCAATTGCCATTGAAAAAAGTAAATGGTCAATTATGTAAAGAGCGTAAGCAATATATAGACTTTCTACAAATGCATAAGAGACAAATACTAAAACTAGTCCCATATATTCAATACGTAAAGTAGTTCTTTCCCCTATCTTAGCTATAAATCTTCCTATAAGTGGTGCAAAGTATATATTGAGAATAGAGTTTATAAAAAGAAGAGAAACCATGTTGTGTATATCTACTCCAAATTTTTCCACTAGCATAAATGAAGCAAAAACCATAAAAATTTGTCTTCTAGCCCCTGCAAAAAACGTAAGTAGATAAAAGAGCCAATACTCTTTTTTAAGTTTGATTTTTTTCTCTTGTATAACATCATCTTTAAAATGATCAAACAAAGCCCAAGCTAAAATACCGATAAGAAAAGTAACACCACCAAAAAACAGATAGATATTTTTATACTCTACTGAGTAAAATTTCATAAGCATGAAGATTAATATAAATACTATTAAGCTAGTAAAAGATTTTGCAGCACTAATTTTTCCTAAGATAATAGGTGCTCTTTGTTTATCTAGCCACTGTAAAGATAGTGATTGGTTAAGCGTCTCAAGATAATGAAATCCAATCGACATGATAACTGTAGTAATATAGAGCCCAATTACACTAGGAAATATTCCTGTAAAAGCTACACCTGCTCCTAAAAACATCATAGATATATAAACAAGTTTTTGTTGTGATATAAATAAAAGAATAAAAATAACACCAAATGCTAAAAAACCAGGAATTTCCCTAATGCTTTGAAGCATACCAATTTGACTTCCATTAAAAGCGGCAATTTCGATAGTAAAATTGTTTAAAAGTGACATCCAAGAGGAAAATGAGAACATCATTGCAATAGAGATGAGGTATAATAAAGCTATACGAGATTTGAAAACATTTATAATCATAATAGGATTATACAGTTATTATCCGTCTGTTTAATCTAACTTAGTAAAATAACATTAAATTTAGTTAGTTTTGACTATAATTTCGATTTTACAAATGGAACTACATGTACAAAGAAGCTTGGGAAAAAATCATGAATGCTAGATATACTGTTATAGTCTCTCACATCCATCCAGATGGAGATACTATAGGTTCTACTTTAGCACTATACAATGCATTAAAAGAGCTGGGTAAAAAAGTGGCACTTTTTAATGGAACTAGTGATGAATTGCCAAAAGAGTTTAAGTTTATACATGGATATTCAAAAATACAAGGGAAACTTCCTAAGTTTTTTGATTTGTTGGTTTGTTGTGATAGTGCTAGTTTTGATATGCTTGGTGTTTCAAAAGGTGATTATGAGATAGTTAATCTTGACCATCATAAAAGCAATACAAATTTTGGTGATATTAATATTGTTCTAAGAACAGCTTCTAGTGCAGGTATGGTTGTTCATAAGCTATTAAAAGCAAATGATGTTTTTATATCTAAAAGAACTGCTACAGCTCTTTATACATCTATAGCAGAGGATACTGGTTTTTTTAGATATGGCAATATTGATGCTAGTACATTTGAGTGTGCATCAGAACTGATTAAGTGTGGTGCAAATCCTCAGTTAATAGCAAATGAGATAAAGAGTTCAGTATCATTGGCTAAAACTAGATTGATAGCATATATATTAAGTAATTTTGAGTTGCATTCAAATGCGTCGATAGCTTCAATAATTATTGATAGTGATACTTTAGTACAAACAGGTGCAAAAAGAAGTGACACGAAAAATATTATTAGCATGCTAAGAGATATTGCAAATGTAAAAACAGCATTAATGGTGTTAGAACAAGATGACTATTGTAAAATTTCACTAAGAAGTGATGGGGAAACAGATGTATCTAAAATCTCAACCATATATGGTGGGGGTGGACATAAAAGTGCAGCAGGTTTTGAAGTAAAAAGTAGCGATTTAAAAGCTACATGTAAAGAAATATTAGATTTATTGAAGAGGTAGTATGAGAAGAAAGAAGAGTTCAGCTGGAATAGTAGTTTTAATTGTGTTGATTTTAATAACAGCGTCATTGGCGTATTTGTATAATTCAAAAATATTTGAAAGAGATGTTCCCACAATTAAGTTAGATGCAAAGATAAATTGGAATTTAAAAAAACCTATACCTGTTAAGATTAGTGACCAAAGTGGAGTGAAATTTATTCGCGCAACTTTAAGTGATGGAAAAAATTCTATTGTGTTGGCAAAAAAACTTTTTGAATTATCTAAAGATGAGTATATTTTAAATATTGAATTTCCTAGAACAGGTTTTATAAGTAATAAAAAATATTTTGAATTAACAATAGAAGCTATTGATTCTAGTAAGTGGAATTTCTTTTCAGGAAATAAAGCTATAAAGAAATCTATTTTACATGTAGATACAAAAAGACCTGAACTTTTTGTTATAAACAATTCTTATAAGATCATAAAAGGTGGTGTTGCTACTGTTGTATTTAAAGCAAAAGATGAAAATCTTAATGAGCTATATATACAGACAAATTTTGGTAAAGTTTTTAAACCCACACCTTTTTACAAGGATAACCATTACATATCACTTCTTGCTTGGCCAAGTCATGAAAAGAGTTTTAAAGCTACGATAATAGCACGAGATAAAGCAGGAAATACAGCAAAAAGCAGAGTTAGGTTTTATCTAAAAGGTAAAAAATATAGAGTTTCTAAATTAACTTTAAGAGATAGATTTTTAGAGGGAAAAATTGCAGATTTAGCTGAAGAAGAAAATTCAAACTCAACTACGATGAATAAAATAGATAGATTTAAATATGTTAATGAAGACATAAGAGGAAATAATGAAAAAATTATTAGCGAAGTTACTTCTATCGTTCCTAAAGAGGTTATAAGCTCTTTTAGTATGAAACCATTTTACCCTTTAAAAAATGCAGCAGCAGTTGCTAGTTTTGGAGACCATCGAATGTTTAATTATGATAACAGTTTGGTTAGTGAATCTTATCATTTAGGGTTAGATCTTGCAAGTACAGCAGAAGCTGATGTGGTTGCTTCAAATCCTGGAACCGTAGTTTATGCAAAATATAACGGGATATATGGAAAAAATATTATTATTTCTCATGGGTTAGGAGTTTATTCACTATATGGACATAATTCTAGTTTTTTAGTTGAAGAGGGTGAAGAAGTAAAGACAGGAGATGTTATAGCTAAAACAGGTATGTCAGGACTTGCTCTTGGAGATCATTTGCATTTTGGTATGTTAGTCCAAGGTGTAGAAGTTCGTCCAGAAGAGTGGATGGATAAAAACTGGATGAAAGATAATGTTTTTGGCGTTATAAACTCAGCAAAAAAGATAATAGATAGAAAATGATAGTAAAACAGAAAAATTTACGTGTTTTTCATGTAAGCATTGATAAAAAAGAGGATTTTTTAGAATATCTAACTAAAAACAAAGTATTATTAATGGAATTCTTTTTGCTTATTGATGGCAAAGTTGATGAGAGTATAGAAAAGATACTTGATAGTGAAGGGTTGTGTTATAAAAACATATCTACATGTAAGCTAAGACTCTCTAATGTAAAAAAAGAGATAACACAAGAAGAACCAAAAGTACAAGTAAAAAAGAGTGAAGCTTTAGAAGAGTTAGTTTCAAAAGAAAAATTGAAAATTTATGAAAGACCAATACGTTCTGGTGAAGAGATTAATGAAGAGTTACCAGTGGTAGTTTTTGGACGTATTAACAGTGGTGCAAAACTTTTTTGTACTCAGAGTGTTTCAATTTATGGCATAATAGATGGTTTGGTTCAGTGTGATGGAGAGTATATAGTGCTTAATGGACTAAGCCCTCGTGGAAATTTGATTTTTAATGGAGAAATTATAGATAGAGAACTTCTCCAAGATGATGTTTTACAGAAGATAACAGTAAACGAATCAAAAGTAGAGATAAAGGAAGTTTAACAGTGCGTCAAACTACAGTTGCTAAAAAGGTTGAAAGTGTTGGTATAGGTCTACATAAAGGTGAACCTATAGAGATAACATTAGAACCTCTTGAGGCAAATAGCGGTATAGTATTTTATAGATCTGACGTAGGTATGAGTGTAAAAGCAATTCCTGAGAATGTTGTTAATACTAGTAATGCAACTGTTATAGGTGATGGTCAAAACTATATTTCTACTATAGAACATTTACTTTCTGCAATTTATTCGTATGGTATAGATAATATCCTTATAACACTCAATGGAGCAGAAGTTCCTGTAATGGATGGAAGTGGAACAAGTTTTTGTATGATGCTTGACCAAGCACAAAAAAGAGAATTAGATGAAAACAAGAGTGTTTTAATTATAAGAAGAGAAGTAGAAGTAGTAGACGGAGAAAAATTTGCAAGAGTAAAGCCATCTAAAAAACCTTCATATAATTTTGAAATTGATTTTCCTCATCCGATTATTGGAAAACAGGACTATCAGTTTGAGTTTAGCAAACGTAATTTTATTGAAGAGATTTCTCGTGCTAGAACATTTGGATTTTTAAAAGATGTTCAATATCTACAAAGTCGTGGTCTTGCTCTTGGTGGTTCACTGGATAATGCAATAGTTTTGGACGATAAAAAAATACTAAACCCTGGTGGACTTAGATTTAAAAATGAATTTGTAAAACATAAAATTCTAGATGCTATTGGTGATTTAGCACTGTTAGGAGCTCCTGTACTTGCTAATTATGAATCATTTGCAGGAAGCCATAACTTAAATCATATTCTTACAAAAGAGATATTAAAAGACCCAAAAAACTATGAAGTACTTGATTTTTCTATGGTTGAAGAACTTGAACTTGTAGAGGTGTTCGCATAAAACATATAGTAGACATTGTTGTTATTTCTTTAACTTCACCACTTCAAATAGGCGTATATAGTAATAACAAGCTTATAAAAGAGTATATAACCCAAGAGCATACTAGTGAAGCTTTGCCTATTATCTTTAAAGAAATTCTAGAAAGCTTTACATGTAAACGAGTTTTTTTCGCTCGAGGTCCAGGAAGTTTCATGGCTATTAAGATTACATATATATTTTTAAGAACTTTAAGCATAACAAAAAATATAGAACTTTTTGGTTGTGATGGATTTAATTTTAATGCAAAATCTCCTATAAAAGCTATGGGAAAGATGTATTTTATAAAAAAAGATGATAAAATAAGTACAGAATTTTTTGATGAAGAACCTATAAGTGAGTTTATTTTACCAAAAAATATAAAGTTAGAAAATTTTACCAAAGATATAGAACCTCTTTATATCTTACCTGCGGTATAATTAAGGAAATTGATGAGGATAAGAATCCCCGCAACGAGTGCAAATTTAGGACCAGGATTTGATAGTTTAGGTCTAGCAATATCATTATATAATTATGTAACTATAAAACCATATACCTGTCAAAGTATCTCCATAAAAGGAGAAGGCTCTAATAAGCCAAGATTGAAAGTAAATAATGTCTTTGTATCTATATTTAGAGAAGTTTATAAAGAACTAGTCATGACAGAGGAAAATTTTAGATTTGAGTTTGAAAATAATATTCCGTTTTCTAGAGGACTTGGTAGTAGTTCCGCTGTTATAGTAGGGGCAATTGCAAGTGCATATCATATGGCAAATGTAAAAATATCTAAAGAGATTATATTAAATCGTGCGCTTGTATATGAAAATCATCCTGATAATATTGCTCCTGCTGTTCATGGAGGTTTTACAACTTCTATAGTTGTTGATAAAGTTGTAAAAACTTTAAAAAAAGAGTTAAGCGATTCTCTTAAAGCTGTTATGGTTATACCTGATCGTGCAATGAGTACAGCACATTCAAGAACACAGTTACCAAAATCGTATGCAATGCAAGACATAACATTTAACAGTTCACGTGTTGGACTTATGAGTGCGGCATTTTTTAGTGAAAATTGGGAGTTATTAAGATACGCCAGTACAGATAAAATACATGAAAACAGAAGAATGAAAAAAATGAAAGAGTTGTTTAGTGTAAGGAAAATAGCACTTAAAAATGGAGCTTTAATGAGTACTCTTTCAGGAAGTGGATCATCATTTTTTTCTTTAGTTTATGAAAAAGATGCTCAAAACATTAAAGAGATGTTGGAAAATTCGTTTCCTAATTTTAAAGTTGAGGTGTTTGACTTTGATAATTGTGGCTTTAAAATAGTCCAAAGCTGAAAAACAGTTTAATTTTGGTATAATAGCACGCGAATATGAAAAATCCCATTCGAATGTGTATCATCTGTAGAGGAAGATATGAGCAAAACACACTAATCCGCTTTCAATTAAATAATGGAAAATTAATAGAGTTTTCAAAAGTAGGACGTAGTAGTTATCTCTGCTCGAAGTGTATTACGTTAGATGAAAAACGTTTAGTGAAGATTTTGAATGGCAAATTAAGATTAAAATATAAAAAAATAGATGAATTTGGAAATATATTTCCAATTAAGGAGACTTGATCGAATGGACAAGGTGCGAATAAAAGAGATTGCAGAAGAACTTGGTATAAAGAGCAAAGAAGTTGTTGAAAAAGCAGCTGATATAGGATTGGAAGTTAAAGCTGCTAACAGTTCTGTTAGCCCTGAAGAAGCTGAGAAGCTAATGAATTATGTCTTAACAGGTGTAAAAGAAGAGCCAAAAACAGTTGAACCAAAACCTGCAGTAAAAAAAGCTAAAGCTGAACCTAAGAAGGAAGAGCCAAAGCCAGTAGAAAAAGCTGCTCCAAAAAAAGAGACAATTAAAGAGAAGACTGTTGAAAAAGAGACTCCTCAAAAAGAAGAAGTCAAAAAAACAAAAGCTAAAGCAGAAGAAGTTATAAAAACTGAAGAGCCAAAAGCTAAAGTTGAACCTAAAAAAGAATCTAAGCCTGAAGTTAAGGTTGAAGAGACTAAAGTTGAAGTACAAGAGACTAAGGAAGAGGTTGAAGAAACAAAAGCTAAGGTTGAACCTAAAAAAGAGAGTTTGGCGTCTGCTAGTGTACGAAAACGTAGAGGTTTGGTTATTGTTAAGAAAAAGCGTCCTGTAAAAGTAGAGGCTGATCCTAAAAGTTTTCCTTCTCCATATGCTAAAAAGAAAAATTCTCAGCCGCTAGAGTCTGTTTTTGGTGATGCGAATGATGGTTCTAAAAAGAAGAAAAAAGCTAAAAAAGTTCCTGCAGGCAAACAGAGCAATACTGAAAAAATGGATATCGCTTTTAGTGATATGGCTGATATAAAGCTTGACTTAGAAGAAAATATGGTGGTATTACCAGATTTAACTATAAAAGCTGAGCCAAAAGTAGAGCAAAAAACAAAGAAAAATAGTGATCCTTCACAAATAAGAACTACAAAAAGACCAAGTTTTATTAAACCTCAAGGTATAAAGAGACGTGGAAGAAAAAAACGTGTTAAAAAAGCAGTTGAGCTTGATAACTCAGTAGTAACTTCAGTTCAAATTCCTGAAGAAATTAGAGTATATGAATTTGCTGAAAAGATAAACAGACAAGCAAGTGATGTTATAAAAGAGCTATTTTTACTAGGAATGATGGTTACAAAGAATGACTTTTTAGATAAAGATTCTATAGATATTTTAGCTGAGACTTTTGAAGTAGAAGTTACGACAGTTGATGCTCAAGAAGAGTTTGATTATGTTGGAGCTTATGAGGACTCAGCAGAAGAGCATTTAGTAGAACGTGCTCCGATCATTACTATCATGGGACACGTTGATCATGGTAAAACTTCACTTTTAGATTACATAAGAAATTCAAAAGTAGCAAGTGGCGAATCTGGTGGAATCACTCAGCACGTTGGTGCATATATGATTGAAAAAGATGGAAGAAATATAACTTTTATAGATACTCCAGGACATGCCGCGTTTACAGAGATGAGAAGCCGTGGTGCACAAGTAACTGATATTGTTATTATTGTTGTTGCTGCAGATGATGGTGTTATGCCTCAAACAAGAGAAGCAGTAGAACATGCAAAAGCTGCAGGTGTTCCTTTTATCATAGCTATGAATAAGATGGATTTAGAAGCTGCAAACCCAGATTTAGCAAAAGCAGGACTTGCGGAACTTAATGTAACTCCAGTTGAATGGGGTGGAGATTATGAGTTTGTTGAAGTATCTGCGAAAAGTGGAATGGGTATCGATGATCTTTTAGAGGTAGTTTTAATCCAAGCAGATATGCTTGAACTTCAAGCAAATCCTGATAGAGAAGCAAAAGCAACCGTAATTGAGAGTTCACTTGAAAAAGGAAGAGGTCCTGTTGCTACTATTGTTATTAATGAAGGAACTTTAAGAGTTGGAGATACAATTGTTGCTGGTGTTGGTTACGGAAAAGTAAGAGCATTATTGGATGATATGGGAAAACCTGTAAAAGAAGCACTTCCAGGTGAGCCAGTTGTTGTTTTAGGACTTAGTGAAGTTCCTGGAGCTGGTGAGCATTTAGTAAGTGTAAAAACTGATAAAATAGCTCGTGAATATGCACAAAAAAGATCAGATTACTTAAGACAAAAAGAACTTTCTAAATCAACTAAAGTTACTTTAGATGAGTTGAGCTCTAAGATTGCGGAGGGTGCAATAAAAACTTTACCTGTTATCTTAAAAGCGGACGTTCAAGGTTCACTTGAAGCTATTAAAGGCTCATTAGCGAAGATTAAAAATGATGAAGTTAAGATCAATATCATAAGTTCAGGTATAGGTGGTATTACTGAGAGTGATGTTGCTTTAGCAGAAGCTAGTGAAAATAGTGTAATAC
>CBDLTN010000046.1:0-15981 GCA_965306065.1 uncultured Sulfurospirillum sp.
GCATAGCAAAGAGATTATTTATTGAAAAAGTAATTAAAAAGTCTCTTTATGTGTAAAATCGAAACAAATTTGTAATTTAATAAGTTTCTATTTTACACAATTTCTATTTATAGTATAATGTGTAAAAAATTAGGAAAATATATGAATCAAACAATAGAAAATTTTTTAGCAAATGTTAATTCTTTACATCAACTTCAAGCAAAAAATTTACCACAAGAAGTTTTAGAAGAGATGCTAAAAATGGAAGCGAATGAACTATATAAACTGTGTACGCAGTTAATTGTATTACAACACAATGTACCTAGTGAGGATAAGATGATAACTATGGATGAAGATGAGTTATTGACATTGGTTGATGAGTATGCAAAGGCATTACTAGAACGTTTCAGAGGGTGAGTAGGTTGTGGTTATAAGGTTAGCTAGTTTGTGTGCTAGTATCTTATAGCCTTCTTCACTTGGATGAATTTGATCTATTTTTAGATAATTGTCACTTAGTATATCTTGAAGTGCTTCATCTTCTAAAGGAACGGAAAGCTCATTCGCTAATTCATGGTAAATTTGAGCAGTTGATAGTCTTAATACTTCTTCTTTAGGCACACCAACAAGAACTACATGTATATTTTTTTTACGTGCAAGTTCAATCATTTTTCTGATATTTTCTTTTGCGTCTATGAGGCTTTTACGTCTTATGATATCGTTACCACCATGGCAAATTATAAGAATTTGTGGTTTATGTTTTTCAAGTAAGCCAGGAAGTCGTTTTAATCCTTGTCTTGTAAGCTCTCCATTGACTCCGGCATTAATAACTTCTGCAAAAAGTAATTTAGAAAGCTGAGAAGGATAATTGTGTTCTTTTTTAACTCTGTAACCATAAGTAATGCTATCACCAAATGCAAGTACTTTTGTACCCATTGGTAACATTATGGCTCCATCAAATTCTTCACTAGAGTTATTGAAGAAGTTTAAAACAACAATTGAAAGAATAACTAAAAAGACTAATTTTATGATACTCATAATCTATTATACCAAATTATGGTACTATTCGACTAAAAAGAGAGAGTTTTGTTAAAAAAAGATGTTGACTGGTTTGCAGTAGGAATTTTGATTATAGCTATGATGGTGTGGGCTAGCTCATTTATAGCTTTAAAATCAGCCATAGGACCATTAGGTCCGATGAGCGTAATTTTTGGACGTATGTTTGTAGCAAGTTTATGTTTTTTATATTTTATAAAAAGTTTTATGAAGTTAAAGTTTACAAAAACAGATGTAAAGTACATTGCATTAATGGTTATATTTGAGCCTTGTTTATATTTTGTTTTTGAAGCAAAAGCTTTACAATACACAACAGCTGGACAAGCAGGAATGATAACTTCAATGATGCCTCTCATAACTGCAATTGGTGCAGGAATATTTCTTAAAGAGATAATAAGTAAAAAACTTGTAATTGGGTCGCTTTTAGCTGTAAGTGGAGCAATATGGTTAAGTCTTTCAGCAAATGGCAATGAGAGTGCAACAAATCCACTTTTAGGTAACACTTTAGAGTTTTTTGCAATGATATGTGGTGCGGGTTATGCCATATCTATTAGGCATTTAACTAAAAAGTTTTCTGCGCTATTTTTAACTGCTATTCAAGCTTTTATTGGATGTCTATTTTTCTTACCATTTGCTCTTTGGGAATATAACACTATAGTAATGGAGTATAATCAAGAAGCAATACTTTGGGTTTTATATCTTGGAGTTGTAGTTACGCTTGGAGGATATGGATTGTTTAATTATGCTTTGAGCAGAGTTGAAGCAAGTAAAGCAAGTATGTTTGTAAATCTTATTCCTGTTTTTACACTTCTGTTAGCTTTTTTGATTCTTGGAGAGAAGTTAAGTTTTATAGAGATGGTAGCATCATCAATCATTCTCTCAGGAGTATTTATAACTCAAATACCAACTGAGAGAATAAAACAGGCTCACCTTAGACGAAAAGCACGCAAGCGGCGGTAGGACCATGAGCTCCTATAACCAAAGATTGTTCAATATCAGCAGTCTTTGAAGGACCACTTATAAAAGTCCCATATCCACTTTTTTCAAAGTCAATACGTTCATAAGCCTCATGCATTGTATCAACTAAATTTTCTTTTTTTACTACTATAAGTAGTTGTTTTGCTAAAAAATATAAAGCTCGGTGACGATTATCAGGATTTTTTACCCAGACAGCTCCATTTTCTGCAACCGCAAATTCAGCTTTTATTACAGCTAAGTCTACGTTTTCCAAAGGATGAGGAGTATTTGGTTTATTTGCGTCTTTAGTCTGGCTTGTAAACTCTTTACATGTAGATACTACAACTTCTAAATCTTTATAGTTCTTTACTACAAATTCATCAATACTTTCATTTTCTAACCAAACTGCATTTCCACCAACACTTGCTAACGAAGTTGTAAATTTTTCATTTTTGTTTTCATAACGAGTATGAGCTATATTGGTTTGTGGTAACTCTATAGAAGTAGAGGGGATATTCTTTTTAATATTATTTAAAATTTCTTCGCGTGATGACATTATTTTTTCCTCTCTTTATACAGTTCTTTAAAACTTTTTTGTGGAAATTTTGGAAGTTCTCTTTTTTTACCCCAAACGTTTGCTTTAGAGTATAGTATGCTTCTTGGAAGTTTTGGCACTATTGTTCTTGCCATTTTACCCCCAAAATCAAAAAGAGCTGGGTGTTTCATAACCCAAGTTGCCACTTTTAATATAGTATGTTTTTTAGCACCTAAAAGTCCAGCAGCTACTACACTTTGTCTATGTTTATATAGTTGGTTATGTATATTTATTTTAGATGGACATACATTAGAACATGAAGCACAAAGTGTACAGGCAAAAGGCAGAGTTTTATTTGTGCTCAAGTCTTTACTAGCTCCTAAAGTAGAACCAATTGGTCCTGGAATAGTATAGCCGTAACTATGTCCACCACTTCTTCTGTAAACAGGACAAGTATTAATACATGCTCCACATCTGATACAGTGAAGTGATTGTTTAAAATCTTCATTTTGTATGATATCTGAACGTCCATTATCAACTATGATAATATGCATTTCACCATCTTCAATTGGAGCGTGAAAGTGAGAAGTATAAGATGTTATAGGTTGACCTGTTGCACTTCTTGCAAGTAGTCTTGTAAATACAGATAAGTCTTTTAATCTTGGAATAATTTTTTCTATTCCCATACTAGCAATATGAAGTTTCGGAAGAGATGCACCTAGGTCTGCGTTACCTTCGTTTGTACAAACAACAACACCACCAGTTTCAGCTATACCGAAATTCACACCAGTCATAGAAGCATCTGCATTGAGAAATTTTTCTCTTAGATGTGCTCTTGCTGCTCTTGTTAAATATGTTGGATCACAGTTATCTTTTTCGGTTTTTAAAAACTTCTCAAATGTTTTTCCTACATCTTCTTTTTTTAGATGAATTGCAGGTAGTACTATATGTGAAGGTGCTTCATCTCTTAGTTGAACAATTCGTTCACCAAGATCAGTATCAATAACTTCTATACCATTTTTTTCCAAAAATGGATTTAGATGACACTCTTCTGTTAGCATTGATTTACTTTTAACAAGTTTTTTTGCACCACGATTAAGTAGTAGTTTTAAAACTATGTCGTTGTGTTCTTTTGCATCTTTTGCCCAGTGTACATGTAGACCTTTTGCTTTTGCATTTTTTTCAAATTCTTCAAGGTAAAAATCTAGCTTATCTATAGTATGTGTTTTTATCTGTTTTGCAACTTCTCTTAAGTTTTCCCACTCATTTAGCCCATGTGAGGCTAAATCTCTCTTTTCTCTTACAAACCATAAAGCCTTATCATGCCAGTGCATTCTTTCATTATTTGCAATAAATTTTTCAGCAAGTTCAGGGTGCCCCATTATGATTCTCCTGCTAATATTTGAGCTATATGCATTGTTTTTATAGGAAGCTTATCTCTATCAATGATACCTTGCATATGCATAAGACAGGACATATCAATTCCTGTCATAACCTCTGCTCCTGCACTTAAATGATCATTAACTCTGTCAATTCCCATTGCCGCACTCATAGCATCTTCACTTACGCAAAATGTTCCGCCAAAACCGCAACATTCATCATCTCTTTTTAGTGTTACAAACTCAATTCCATCTACTAATGAAAGAATATCTTTTACTTTTGAAAATTTTGGAAGATTTCTTTCGCTCATACTAGCCATGCCAAGTTCACGGTGACCATGGCAAGAATTATGAACACCTACTTTGTATGGAAAACTTGAATTCATACTTGTTGGTTTTATTACATCATGTAAAAATTCAACAAGCTCATAAGTATTAGTTTTAAGATGTTCAAATCCATCTTCACCTTCTAAAAATTGAGCATAATTTTCTCTTACCATTGCCACACAGCTTCCACTTGGAGCTACTATATAATCATAATCTTTGAATATTTTCAAAAAACGATGAGCTAATTCTCCAGCTTCATGAGCACATCCTGTATTTGCCATAGGTTGGCCACAACAGGTTTGATTTGTTGGGTATTCAACATCTAAACCTAGATTTTCTAAGACTCTTAAAGTAGCCATAGAAGCTTCTGGGTAAAGTTCATTCATAAAACATGGTATAAAAAGTCCAATGCGCATTTATTCTCCTTCTCTTTACATGTAAACATTTTAACCTACACGTATAATATATCTATGATAAAACCGTATGTAAAAAGTACTCTATTAGAAGTACTCCAATAGTTAATGACAATACAATTGCTAAAAATCTTGCTATTTTCATCTATCTATCACTTGTCGCTAATTTAATTGCAAGTCCTGCAAAAACAGTTCCTGCTATTTTATTTAAAATATTTTCTGCATTTTCGGAGCGATTGAACCAGTTGCCTAGTTTTCCAGCAACTAGTGCAATAAAGCTAAATACGACTAAAGCACAAAGCATAAAAATTGCACCTAAAGAGAAAATTTGAAGAGTAACACTTCCTGTTGCTGGATTTGTAAATTGAGGTAGGAATGCTAAGAAAAAGATAGATACTTTTGGATTTGTTATATTCATAATGATTCCGCGTTTATAGAGTCTAGAAAGACTTAGTTCCTCTTTACTTGCTTTTACTTTACTCTTCGAGTTTGACATAAATGACATATATGCCAGATACAGAAGATAAGCAGCACCAATGAACTTGAGTATATTAAAAGCTACAATAGAAGTCTGAAAGATTGCAGCAACACCAAGAGCAACTGCTGTTGTATGGAAAACAAGTCCACTACATAAACCAAGTGTAACAAATATTCCAGGACGTGCACCTTTTATCATGGATTGAGTCAAAACAAATATATTGTCAGGACCAGGGGCAAGAGCCAATAGGGTGGAAGCTGTTATAAAAAGTAGGATAGTTTCAAAATCTAACAAATATAATCCTTTACATGTAATGATGTAATTATATCTCAATTTGAAATATTTTTCTTTTGTTTAAAAATCTTTATGTATAATACGCGTATATTAATTAAAAGAGATTTTATGAGTAGAATGACAAAGGCGCAAGCACTTGATTTGATACAAAATGCTGATTTGCATGAGCTTGGCCGTATGGCCAGTGAGCGAAAGCTTGAGCTTCATCCTAAAAAAGTTACTACGTTTGTAGTAGATAGAAACATAAACTATACCAATGTATGTTGGGTTGATTGTAAGTTTTGTGCTTTTTATCGACATGCTAAAGAAGATGATGCTTATGTATTAAGTTTTGAACAGATTGGTAAAAAGATAGAAGAGCTAATCGAGATTGGTGGAACGCAGATACTTTTTCAAGGTGGAGTTCATCCAAAACTGAAGATAGAGTGGTATGAAGAATTAGTTGAGTGGATAGCAAAGAACTATCCTACTATCGATATACATGGTTTTTCTGCTATTGAGATAGACTATATCGCAAGAATTTCAAAGATAACTTATAAAGAGGTATTACAAAGACTACAATCTAAAGGAATGTTTTCTATTCCTGGAGCAGGTGCGGAGATACTAAGTGATAGAGTAAGAGATATAATTGCTCCCAAAAAGCTAAATGCACAAAACTGGATAGAGGTTCATAGACAAGCTCATAAGATAGGCATGAAAAGTACAGCGACCATGATGTTTGGTACAGTAGAGAGTGATGAAGAGATCATTGAACATTGGGAGATGATAAGAAACCTTCAAGATGAAACAGGTGGATTTAGAGCTTATATTATGTGGAGTTTTCAATCAGACTATACTAAACTAATACAAGAGATACCGGAAATGAAAAAGCAGTCTTCAAATCGTTATTTGAGACTTTTGGCTGTTAGTCGTTTGTATCTTGATAACTTTAAAAATATACAGAGTTCTTGGGTAACTCAAGGAAGTTATGTAGGACAGTTAGCTTTGAAGTTTGGAGCAAATGATCTAGGTAGTACGATGATGGAAGAAAATGTAGTATCAGCGGCTGGTGTTACAAATGAGATGAACCAAGAAGAGATGATAAAACTTATAAAAGATATAGATGAGTATCCAGCAAAAAGAGATACTGCTTACAATATTTTGGAGAGATTTTAATGAAATGGATAATAACGATAATAATATGTTTGCAAGGAGCATTAGTGAGCGGATCAGTAGATAAAATAGACATCAATGGGGTAGAAGTACCTATTGTATTTGAAAAGAACAAGGCTTTGCCTATAGTTTCATTGCAACTTGTTATTACAAATGCAGGAAGTTTACAAGATGGTAAAAAAGCAGGTTTAGTTAGGTTTACTTCAAGTATGTTGGGTGAAGGTAGTAAAGCTAAAGGGGCTATACAGTTTGCACAAGAGTTAGAGAGTAGAGCTATAAGTCTAAGCGTGCACTCTGGAACAGAAACTTTTGTTTATGAGCTTTCAGTTCTAAAAGAGCAGTATGAATATGGAATAAAGATGTTAAAAGAGCTTATGGATGAGCCAAATTTTAGCAGTGAAAGTTTTGAGAAAGTAAAACATCTTACTTTAGGAAACTTATCATCTAAAAAAAGTGATTTTGATTATATTGCCAATTTAAATCTTAAAAAGATGATTTTTAAAGATACTCCACTAGGACATGCTTTTGGTGGAGAAGAAGATAGTATAAAAAAACTAAAGTTAGAAGATATAAAAGAGTTTTATGATTCTCATATAGATTTATCAAATATGATTGTAGTTGTAGGTGGTGACATAAAAATAGATGAATTAAAAAGCTCTTTAAAAGTACTTCTTAAAGATGTAAAAGTTGGAAAACAAAGAGAGTTAGGTCACTACGAAGTTAACAAAAAAACAGGTGAAAAAATAGAAGTAAAAGATACTCAACAAGCTTATATCTATTTTGGTGCACCTTATAATCTCAAAAGTAGTGATAAAGACATATATAAATCAAAAGTAGCAGGTTTTATACTAGGTGAGAGTGGATTTGGAAGTAGAATGATGGAAGAGATAAGAGTAAAACGTGGACTTGCTTATAGTGCATACTCTAGGACCAGTATTAATCGTTCTAACTCGTATTTTTCAGGTCATTTACAAACTAAAAATGAGAGTCTCGAAGAGGCTAAGAGTGTTGTTATATCTGAGATAAAGAGATTTGTTAAAGAGGGAGTAACTCAAAGTGAGTTAGACCAAGCAAAAAGATTCCTTCTTGGAAGTGAACCTCTAAGAAATGAAACACTTTCCCAAAGATTGGGTCGTGCATTTACAGAGTACTATCGTGGTTTCGAACTTGGTCATTCAAAAGCTCAGCTAGAAAAGATTGAAGCTCTTAGTTTGAATGAGTTAAACGAGTTTATTAAAACACATGATGAGATAACAAATTTAAGTTTCTCTATTGTTCATGATGGCAAATAATAAAGATACTGAAAAATTTAAAAAACTAGGGGTAAGCAGTCTGCTTGATTTAGCACTGCTTATCCCAAAATCATATGATAATACTTACATAAATCAAACACCTGCATTAAATGAGATAAATACAATAGAAGTAAAAGTAGTTCGCTCAAACTTATCAAAAGTTTTGAGTTTGAGACTTTTTTGTGAAACTTGGGGCGAAGAGATAGGAGGAGTTGTCTTTAATCCAAGACCTTATCACAGAGGACTTTTTAAAGTTGGAACCTCTTTACATGTAAGAGGAAAAGTTGAATGGCAAGCAGGTAAACTTTCTATCATTCAACCTATGGTAGTAACCGATATAAATACAATAGTTCCAAAGTATAAAACAGTTTTACAAAATAGAACAATGATAGCATTGGTGAAAAATTATCTTACATGTAAAGCATTAGAGAAAGAAGGATTGAGTGAAGAAGAATCCAGTACTGTTATGGAGCTTCACACATCTAAGAGTTTAGATGAAAAGTCTTTACATGTAATGAAGTTTATAGAGATATATAACTATATAAAAGTGTTGAGTAAAAAGAAGATTGATTTTGAATCAAAGGGTATATTAAATTCTGATGAGAGTAATTTTATTAAATCATTGCCATTTGAACTTACAAATGATCAAAAAAATGCTATAAAAGACATAAAAAAGGATTTTAACTCAAATAAATCTGCTAGACGCATAGTTATGGGTGATGTAGGAAGTGGTAAAACTATGGTTATACTCTCTTCAGTAATGATGGCATATCCAAAAAGGTCGGTTTTGATGGCTCCTACAACTATACTGGCAAAGCAACTTTTTGAAGAGGCAAAAAAGTTTTTGCCTTTAGCTGTAAAGAGTTGTTTAGTAGTAAGTGCAACTTCAAAAAAAGAAGATTTAACTCAATATGACTTTATAATTGGAACTCATGCACTTTTACATAGAGAACTTCCTGATTTTGATTTGGTTATGGTGGATGAACAACATAGATTTGGTACAAAGCAAAGGGAACTTATAAATCAACTCTCAGTCAAAAATGATAAACATCCTCACTTTTTACAATTTTCAGCCACGCCAATACCTCGTACTATGAGTATGATTCAATCTTCTTTGGTAGATTTTTCTTTTATAAAAGAGACACCGTTTAAAAAAGACATAGATACAAAAACTATACGAAAACAAGACTTTAAAGAGTTGACTGAGCATATTAAAAATGAAGTAGAAGAGAAAAGACAAGTAATTGTAATATATCCTTTGGTTGAAGAGAGCGACACAATAGAGTATCAGTCTATAGAAGAAGCTCGTGGCTACTGGGAAAAAAATTATAATAATGTATTTGTCACATTTGGTGCTGATAAGAACAAAGAGGAAGTTTTAGAGACCTTTAGAGAAGAGGGTAGTATTTTAATAGCAACTACTTTAGTCGAAGTTGGCATCTCATTGCCAAATCTCTCCACCATAGTTATAGTTGGAGCTGAACGTCTTGGGCTAGCAACTTTACACCAACTAAGGGGAAGAGTCAGTAGAAATGGACTCAAGGGATACTGCTTTTTGTATACTAATCAAAATGAATCTAAGCGGTTGAGTGAGTTTGGTAAGGCAAATAGTGGTTTTGATATAGCTGAACTTGATTTAAAGTACAGAAAAGGTGGTGACATTCTTGGAGGTGTTAGGCAAAGTGGTCAAAAGTTTGAGTTTTATGATATGGAAGAAGATATTTTACTTGAAGCGAAAAGAAGGTTAGGGAAGCTGTAAAAGCTTCCCAATATGATTAATATAGACCGAATTTATCGTCTGATCTTTTGTATATTGTACGCATTTTATCGTCCATGTCCATGAAAACAAAGAATTGTTTTCCTGTCTCTTTAAGTTCATTTAGAGCTTCTTCGATTTCCATAGGTTTGTAGCTATCTAGTCTAGTTGGAACTATCTCATCTACATCATCAAAAGCTTCAGTTTCTGCTACTGGCTCTTCTTTTACTTTATGGTTAGTAATCTTGTCATGGTGACGTCTAAGAACTTTTTTAGCTCTCTCTATTGCTAAATCTATAGCTGCATAAAGGTCTTTGTCTTTTTGCTTGATTACTACTGTATTCATATGTGCAAGGTTGATAGCAAACTCTGCACTAAAACCTTTTTTACCATTTTTTTCATCTGCTGAAAGCACAACTCTTGTTGAGATAATGTCTAAATTATACTTAGTTAATGAATCTTTTCCACTCTCCACATGAGCTTTGATTGCGTCAGTTAATTCCAACTGCTTTCCTACGATACTTAAGTTCATCTTGTCTCCTTTATATCCCTAATCCTAGGGGTTTGTATAGAAAGTATAACTAAATGAACCTTAAAGAAAAAGGGTAAATACTATAAAATAAAAAAATACCATTTGTTGGCATTGTTATGATATAATATTCTGTTAGTCAAATATCATTTAGGGTTTTTGTATACTTCTTCTGTGCATTACTATAGGCTCAGTTAATATATCATCTTTTGTTCTTACCCAAGTGTCTATAATAACTGTTCTGTTTGATTCTCGAGTTGAGATATTGTTATCTAGTGTAATACATCCAGCCGGTAAACCACTTCCAATATAAGAAATAGTTACATTTATATCATGTGTACCGTTGTATGTCATATTAAGAGTATTTAAACAGGTTGGATTAATTGTAGCATTATATTCATGACCACTCATAGCAAGCATTGCAAACTCAGTACCACTTCTTAAAAGAAGTTCAGCTTGATTTTTAAGAAAGATATCCGTAGTTTGTTTTACTGACTGTGTAGATAAAGATATACTAAGTGCAGATATAGTTGCAATTAAAACTAAAAACACAAGAGCAGTTAATAGTGAAAAACCTTTTCTCATCAGAAAACCACCCTTTCTTTGCAAAATGCAAAATTATAATCTCCACTTCTATTGTCATCATTTATACACAACTTCATTCTAATCGTTTCACCAATTTGTGTAAATCTAAAAGTACTGGCATGTTCTATTAAAACTATCTTATTAATGTTGGTGTTAATCGTATCATTATTATCATATCTTTCACCGTGCCAAGGTTGATAGTTATAATAAAGTGTTAGATTAAAGTCGTTTGAATCACCCTCAGGAACTAAAGCATAAGCACTCCATGCTAAGTCATATTGTTCATATATAGTAGTAGGAAGAGTTTCATTTATTTCAAGTATATCGTTGTTTCTCATAACCACACGATAGGTATAATTTCCATCACTACCATTCCAACCATATTGGTCTATATCATAAAAGTCTTTACCTTTAAAGATAATAGCAGGTCTATCATTACCACTTGTTTTATTTAAATCAACAGTACCATAACTTAAAGCATTTATTATATTGTTTGCATAATCAAGTCTACTTCCACTTGTTTTTAAAGTTCCTGTAGTTGTATTTGTTTCATCTGAAAACAAGTCAACAAAACCACTCCAACCAGGAGCCATTTTGGCTCCATCGTATTGACCTAAAAAGCTTTCATTTGATTTTTCTATCCATTCCATTATTTTATAGCTTTCATTTGCATCTGGAAGAGCTACATAGTCAGTAAAAAGTGCATGATTTCTTGCTATTACACTATCTTTTATACGATATTGTAACCTTTTTGCAATTTGGTCTAAAACTAATTCAGTTTGAGCTTGTAGTCTGTTTATAGATCTGGTTTTAAGATAGTTTTCGTATAGTTTTGCTATGATATCTGCTCCAATAGAAGCTACTATACCCATAACAACAATAACCATAACCAACTCTAACATAGTAAATGCTTTTCTTTTTATCACCAGTCTCTCCTTAGAAGTTGACTACCACCTATGTTAGTAGAGTATGCTCTTAGGGTAAATGTATCTAAATTTGTACCATTTAAAGTTAATGCTATCATTTTGATATTTGTTGTATTAAGTGAAGCATTTGTGTCTAAGGTAAATGTTGCCATGTCTTGAGCTGAATAATTTGCGCTGTCATTTACATATAATGCAGTTGTAGTCATATTAAAATCAAATCTATAGTCAAGTCCACCAGTAGCATCAAATTGAATAACGTTAGTAAAATCATCGATATCATCTATATCTGTTCCTTCTTGACCAAGTGGGTTTGAAGAATTTATATCTGCATTAAAAAATTTCCTTCTTTTATCAGCTAAAACATGACCAACTCTTCTAATAGTTGTATTTCTATCTAGTTCATCTTCAGGACTATTTGTATTTAAAACTCCTACTACATTGTTCCGTATAGAATTTTCATCCCATGGATAAGTTAAAATATCTCCTATCTGGGTTCTAGCAGCAAGTATTGTTTCTTGTTGTATAGCAAAAGCGTTGTTTTCTTGAGAACGCTCAAGCATAAGAGGTAGAGCCATGACGGCAATTCCCATGACTACTATAGCTATTACTAATTCTATCATAGAAGAAGCTTTACGTAATATAATCACCAGTCTAACCTTCTATTTTGAATTGTTGAGACATTTAAGTCAATTGTCTGACCAAGTTCACCTTCACCTGCCCAACCACTACTTACGTCTAAAAACTTTACATTAAAATCATTTGTTAAAGCATTGTTGTTAAATCTATTGTATAAAAGCCACGGGTCTGGTTCCATTGTTACTCTATCAACATAAGGAACCCTTGGAGCAATTAAAATTTGACTTTCGCTTCCTGCAGAAATATTTGTGCTATTAGTCGTAGTAGCACCATTAAATGTTACACCTTCTTGTGTTGCAAATGTAATGACTTGTCCATTTCCTATATTATTATGTAAGTTATTCAAGTACCAGAATATAGAATCAGGGCTCTCTTCACCACTTATATTATATATATCTTGGTCACAAGTTTCACAATATGCCTCATAAAATATCCTTGCAGTTCCTGTATTCTCTTCAAATTCATAATCAGGAGCATGAACTCTACCATAGTAGTGGGTTAGATTAACGTCATTTAAGTTTATTATTCCTTTTGTGTGTTTGTTATTGATTAGGTCTGCTTGAAATTCACACTCTGTGATATCTGTACAATTTACATCAAAACTGTTTAGAGTAATTTGAACTGGTTCTCTAGGAACTGTAATGTTTTTTTCAAAATTTAAATCTAACAACATATCAATTTGACCATTCATATCTTTCGAAAAATTTCCATCTAAAACTGTAAATAGATTGTTTGTTGCATTAACTTCTCTAAATGTATCGCTTATAATGTTCGCTGTTGAGTTTCTGTCAGTAAACCTTGCAACATATGGTTCTACTATAGCTTCCATAACTCTATTCATTGTTAAGTTAACGTCTTTAGCATAACATCCAGCTACAAAATTACTAAGAGTTGAGTTGTTTTCTCCTTGGGCTGCAAAAATCCCTCTTACATGTAAAGCCATTTCTCTACTGGCATTGTTTTCTACATTAGAGGTATATATAAATGAATTTAGTGTTTGATTTAAATCAGCACCTCTGGAAACGATTAATGAATCTAAGTTAAATTTATAAGGATGGAAAGTTACTTGATAATCTTTATAAAAAAGATTTGATATTGAATTATTGTGCTCACTGCTTATGTTACAACCATTTAAAGCATTTACATTTATCCCTTGTACAACAGAAGAGTTTTGAGTACAATCAGAAGTGTTTGGATTAAGAAAAAATGAACCAGTATGATGAGTCATCAGTGTTGGATCATGGTCTACTACAGTCCAAGTAGTATCTAAAATTTTACCCTTATATTCTCCTACTTGATCTACTGATACATTGTCATCATGAGTACCATTTAAAAAAGAAACTTCACCTTCTGAATCATTAGTATCGTTACAATTTATAGGATTACTTCTAGGATCCCATACAAAATCAGCGCTATCTCCTATAATCGTTGGAGTAATTTCTTTTGTATATCCTGATGCTGGTAAATTATCAGTGAAATTTGTTGCAATAACATCTAGAACATAGTTATATCCAGCGGCTAAATCAGAAGTTCTAGGAGAAGTTGTTGCAGTAGCATAATGATTATTATCTAGTTTTGTTTTATTTGTTCCTGTTGATTGATTTTGGTCACTTATTGTCATACTAAATGCATCTGGTCTTATTGAAAAGTTATCACGAGAACAGAAAAATTTTGTTTGAATTCCATATACACATTGCATACATATTGTTAATTGTTCTGAGTCAATACCTTTGGTTGCAGAAGCATTACCACACGATTCTGGCATAGTTGTGTATGTTTTATTTCCTACTACTATAGGTTGTACACATTTGTTTTGTTCGCTTTGAGGTAGGTGATCGTTATAGTCTTCTAAACCTTGAGCTAGTTCAGTAAAATTAATAATTTGAAAATTACCTGTGTGTGCTCCTGACGTAATTTTATTTATTTGTACTAGTGAGCCGTTATCATCAGCCATATTATAACTAATTCTAAAAGCAGTATTTTGGTTTGCTTCTTGATAGAATTCAGTGGTACTTGTAAGCTCTGTCATACCGCCACTTATTGCATTTTGTAAAGTTGTTTTATCAAAACTTGTCTCATGTGTATTTTGATCAAAAATTACCCAAACTTTTTTACTTATAGCACTTGTTTCTTCTTCACATGAAGCAGTTGTATCATGAAAGGCTGATACATCTATCAAGTCTACTGCAACAATGGTTGAGTGATTTAAATCTTGAAGAATATCAAGATTATTAGGGTCAAGTGATAAAACCTTAAAATTTCCTTCTCTTTTAGTTACTTGTGTTGGAATGTTATAATATTTTGTTAAATTATTGTAAAAGTCATTGTGGACAACATTAAATCTTCCTTTTATTGGTGCATATTCAAAATTATCTGCAGTACATAAAGGTATATTAGAACTACCTAGTTTTTGATTGTCATAATGAAAAGTATTTCCATCATCTAGAACTAAATCAAAAGATAATTCTGCATTTATAGAAATATTTATATCGTTTATATTGTTTACTGGAGTCAAACTATAATAAATGTAGCTACTTTGTTGACCTTGCATATTTTGTAAATTAATATCTTTAATGTAACTGTTTGAGACATTAAGATCGTTATCAGATAAAGCAGTAGTGTGAACTTCTCTAGGATAAACTACACTTGTAGAATTACTTGTATAAATAGCTTGGGAGGTATTTATATCTAATATATTAAAAGTTAAGTTATTTGCACTTATATCAGAATTTTCTGAGTTTCTAAGATATATTTTGACTCCTATATTTTCATCATAGTCTATATCTCCTACTATACTAGGAAATTTTGTGCCATTATTATCCTCTGTAAAGAAAATACCTTTTTGTTCATAGCTATAATCATAACAAAGTTGTGGTTCATATAGTTCTGTTGAAAATCCTATTACTTGAGGATGGATTTGATCAGCAGAAGATCCAAGTTGTTGTACGCCAAATTGTATTGTAGTACTTGTTTGGTTATTTGTCATTTTATTAGAAATATCATATGTATCTAAATCTACACCATTTCTTTTTTGTTTAGAAGTTAAGTGGTTATTAAGATAAGTATAAGAGCTATTAAACTGTTCTCCATTTGTATTTAAAGCATTAAAGATTGCTTCAAAAGAGTTTGTTGCTTGGTTATATATATTTAATCTATCTCCTCCAATACTATAATCACCACCACCACCAAAAATTAAAAGTTTGCTATCAATAGGTCCAGTTTTTGGAGTTAAAAAATCATTTATATCAACAGAAACTAAAAGAGGATCAGTATTTGCCCAAATTGCAAACTGGTCATACCCATCGTATATAGAGATATTTTTCAGCTTTTCTTCTGGATGTGCTTTTCTAGTTTCTTGATCAAGTGAATAAACTACAATTAAGCTCCAACCCCCATAATATCCCATCCTGATACCACTACTAGTAATCCATAAGCCATCAGTTTGTGGTTCATGTGCGAAATACATATTATCGCCAAAATCTTGTCCTTGCGTTGTTAGAATATGTCCTGCTGTAAAAGTATTTTCGATAGAGGTGTAAGTGTTTTTTACAAGATCAGTAACATTTACATATGCAGAATAATGGTGATGAAAACTATTATTGTCTTTGTATGTGTAGTGGTAAGTTTTATTAGTTGTGTTTTTTGTGATTAGTGAAGCTGTTAAGTTATGAGTAATACCATCTGGAGTTT
>CBDLTN010000047.1:0-15972 GCA_965306065.1 uncultured Sulfurospirillum sp.
ACTCTAGATGATAGACAATTAGCAAATGGCTTAGTTGATGCTTTTGTTCATACTTGCGAACAGTATCTAACTTATCCTAATACTTCCTTACTAAATGATGGTTATGCCGAAACCTTGCTCAAAGGTTTAGTAGCTTTGAGTGACAGTTGGGAAAGAAGAGATGAGACTGTCTGGCAAGAAAATCTTATGCTGCTTGCCAATCAAGCACTAAATGAGCTGATTGGAACAGGAGTTCCTCAAGACTGGTCTACACATATGATAGGTCATGAATTAACTGCATATTATAATATTGATCATGCAAGAACTCTTGCAGTTATACAACCTCAACTTTTACGTGTGATGGGTGAAGATAAGTCAGATAAAATAGCTCTTATGGGAAGAAATGTTTTTGGTATCACTGATGATAATGAAGCGGTAATCACTGAGATAGAAAATATCTTTAAAAGTGTTGGTATATCAACAAACTTGAATGACTACGAGATTGATGATAAAGTCATATCAAATGTAACAAATGGACTTAAGAGTAAAGGTATGCTTGCAATGGGAGAAAAAGCAAACATAACCTTAGAAAAAGTCACCGAAATTTTGAACAAATCAATGCACTAAGAAACAAGAGAGGTTATAAAACCTTTATAGCCTCTCTTATCGCTTTTAGTAACAAATCAATCTCTTTTTTTGTATGAGTAAAATGTATACTCACTCTTATCCAACCTGGTTTTTCATCAAAATCTTGCCCATCTATTAGATTAAGTAAATCATGTCCATAAGGACCAGCACAGCTACATCCTGCTCTTGTTTGTATTCCAAATTTATCAGAAAGATATTTCGATATATCATAAGGATTAATACTTTTGAAATTTAGTGAAAAAATAGGTAGCTTTTCTTGATCAAAACTACAATATAGCTTTACTCCACCTATCTTTTTTACCCTAGTTCCAAAATAGTGCTTTAACTCTTTTTCTTTCTCTTTTATAAAGTCTAGCCCTATTTCATTTCTAAGATTATATGCTAAAGAGGCTCTTATAAACTGTATGATTCCTGGAGTTCCTGCATCCTCTCTCATCTCAAAATCTTCTAAAAAATTATGTGATTTTCTTGAAACATAGGTAACTGTTCCTCCACCTGCAAAAGTAGGTTTTTCATCAATGTACAAATCTTTTTTTATTACCAATATTCCACAGCTCCCTACACCACCTAAAAGCTTGTGTGGTGATAAAAATAGTGCATCATAATAGTTACAGTCTATATTGAGATATGGTGAAGCAGCAGCTGCATCTAAACATAAAATTCCATTGTGCTTTTTAATGAGTCTATAGATAGATTTATAGTCACTCAAAACACCCGTTACATTTGATGCAACTGAGAATGATGCTATTATCTCTCTGTTTTTATTTTTTTCAAGCTCTTTTTCTAAATAATGTAAATCTATACCATCTTTATTATCTAACGGAATCCTTATAACTTCACATAAACCTTCTCTAAAACTTATCTCATTAGAATGATGCTCATAAGGTCCAACTAAAACCAAAGGAAGCTCTTTTGGTTCTATATTATATCTTTGCTTTGTTCTTGGAGGTATATATATTCCCATAAGTTCTTGAAACTTTTTGATAGCCCCTGTTGCACCTGTTCCTGTTGGTAATACATAAAAGCTTTCATCTAATTCGAGTGCTTTTTTTAAATCTTCTCTTGCTTTTTCATATAATTTACTTGTAATTACTGCACTTGAAGATACTTCTGAATGCGTGTTTGCATATGTTTTTAGTATTTTTTGTATTTTATTTTCTATTGGAGTATAAGCTTGTCCTGAAGCTGTATAATCAAAATACAATATATCTTTATCAGATATAATACCCTCTCTAATCTTTCTCACTGTCTACCTTATATTAAATATTTTGTTGCATTATACTTTAGATATTAAAAAAAAAATTGAAATTAATCAATCTTATAAGAATTTATTTAACAATTTGGATATTTTTGGTATCGCTGTAATCGCTCTTTCGTAATAAACCTCATCAAAAAACTCTTCGTTTATAAGGTTACTTGGTTCTAAGTTATTCAGTATTTTATATTCAGCCCATTGACTTAACATATCAACATTTATAACAGCTCCACTCGTACCAACTACAACAAGTACCTCACAATCTTCCAAATGTCTATAAAGCTCTTCATATTTTGGTGCCGCTTCACCAAAAAAAACTATATTTGGTCTTAATTTTGCCTTACAAGTAGGACACAACTTATCTCTTTCTTGTCGTTCATAAGCTATATCTTCAATATAACTACATTTTTCACATCTTATTTCTCTTAAAAAACCATGTAAATGCAATATATCATTACACCCTGCTCTTTCAAACATATCATCAACATTCTGAGTTATCACAGAGATCTTGTCTGGATATGAGTTTTTCAATTTTGCTATCGTTTTATGTGCTAAGTTTGGTTCTTTATTCTCTATATCTCTTCGTCTTGCATCATAAAAGCTCAAAGTTTCTTCACGATTAGTCTCTAAACATCCTACTGTACAAATATCAGCTACATTATGTTTTTCCCACAGTCCATCACTGTCTCTAAATGTAGATATTCCGCTATCTGCACTTACTCCAGCACCACTAAATATCACTATTTTAGACATATTAACCCTTTACATGTAAAGATATATCTCATTTTATCAAAATTTATAGTAAAATATATCTATGGAGACACATGACTTTTTTATAATGCTATTTTTGATTCTTGTCTCAGCAAGAATATTAGGAGAATTGTTTGCCAAAGTAGGTATCCCATCAGTTTTGGGAGAACTTAGTGCTGGTATTCTTTTAGGAGTATCCGGACTTGGCATTATAGAAGTTAATGATGTATTGAAAATTTTAGCAGAGATTGGTATTATACTTCTTCTTTTTGAAGTAGGACTAGAGACCGATATAAAACGTCTTAAAGAAGCTGGAAGTAAAGCAGTTGTTGTTGCTCTTTTTGGAGTTGTTTTTCCATTTGGGGCATCTTTATTAACTGGTATTTACCTTTTTGACTTATCATTAGGAATATCTCTGTTTATTGGAGGAACCCTTACAGCAACTAGTATAGGTATTACTCTAAGAGTCTTAAGAGATATACACAAAGAACAAACAGGCATTGCTCAAATAGTTATAGGAGCTGCTGTTATAGATGATGTCATTGGTGTTATCATCTTGGTATTTGTTTATGATTATGCAATAAAACAAGAAGTAAGTTTAGCCAATACTTTATCGGTAACAGGCTTTATATTTATGTTTTTACTCTTAGCTCCAATTGCCGCAAACCTTCTATCTACTTTGGTCAAAAAATTTGATAAAAACAAAAAAGTTCCAGGATTTATACCCACTATAATCATCTCTCTTATACTTCTTTTTTCTTATATTTCTCATCTTAGTGGTGCACCTGAAATACTTGGTGCATTTGCAGCAGGAATAGCACTTTCACGTAGATTTTTCTTGCCTTTTGGATTAGGGCTCAGACAAAGTACAGAATTTTTACAAAAAGTAAAAGATTCGATGACACCTATCATACAACTCTTTACTCCAATCTTTTTTGTTATGGTAGGACTATCTATGAACATAAAAGTACTTGATTTTACTTCCCTTGAGTTTTGGTATATGGGATTAGTGTTTCTTTTTATCGCAGTTTTTGGCAAATATGTAGGGGCTTTTTTTATTACACAAAAATGTTCTGCAAATAAAATGTTAATAGGAATAAGCATGATTCCACGTGGTGAAGTCGGACTTATTTTTGCAGAAATTGGTAGAATGAATGGAATATTAACAAACGAAATATATGCTGTACTCATTTTTGTTATAATAATAACAACAATAGTCCCTCCTTTTTTGTTAAAATGGCTATTTAAATTCGAATGTGTATAAAGGCTAAAAAATATTTAAAAATTTTCATGGACAATTCCCCTACTTTGATGCCCAAGAGACTATAGAGTTTTACTCCATATTTGACGGTCACCCTTTTTTAGAGTTTATAAATCTAGATTATGACATTGCTACATGTATTCAACGAAACATTATTGATAAGATAAATGAATTAAAACCTTATTTTATTTATGATGATGATGTAAAATTTCAAAAAGACTTAGAATCTGTTCTTATTCGCTTAGCAATAGGAGATAGAAAAAGTTATACAGTTTACAAAAAAGAACACATCTCACAAGTACGTGGACGTGCTTTGTATAAATCTCTTTTTGAAAAAAAAATAATCCGAAAAGAAAAAAGTCGTGAAAAACCCTTACGTGAATTCAAAGGTCAGCTAATAAAAAAATCTCTTAGAAAATATGAGATACAAGATAAAATTCACTTTTGTGATAATTTTACTCGCTTTTGGTTTACCTATATAGCTCCAAATATAGATAAAACTTTACATGTAGATCAAATAATGCAAAGTATTGAACAATATATAAGTTTAAGTTTTGAAGAGTTAAGTAATGATCTGATAATTCACAAATATAAAAAAGAAAATATTATAAATCATGGAAGCTACTGGGATAAAAATATAGAAATTGACCTACTTGTTGAGACAAAAGATGGTACAATTGTCGCTGGTGAGTCAAAATGGAAAAACCACAAAGTATGTAAAAATATACTAAAGTCTCTTCAGAAAAAATGTGATAAAGCTGAACTTGGAGCATCTAAGTTTGTATTATGCTCCAAAAGTGGTTTTAGTAAAGAACTAAAAAGTAAACAAAGTGACGAAGTTATGTTATTTGAATTAAAAGATTTTGAGGAGTTGTATTGATAGACGAAAGCCTATTAAATAGTCTAAGTAACAAAGAGAAAGAGATATTTAAAAAAGGACTAGAAGACCTTATAAATCAAACCTATGTTATTGAAGATGAATATAAAAAATTAAATGAATCATATACTTCTTTACAAGATTTCATTGCTCAAATCATCGAAGTACAACCAAATGCACTTTGGGTTTTAGACAAAGACGGAGAAGTTTTTATTCAAAACAGTGAAGCAAAAAAAATCCCAGAACTTTTAAGCCATATAGATGATAGTTATAAAAGTACTAGCGAAATAGAATATGATGGAAATTTTTACCTTATTAAAGTTGCTTTGCAAGAAGAAAAAACTATCATAAGTGCAACTGATATTACTGAAGAAAAAAGACGAGAAAGATTAGCTTCAATGGGACAGGTGGCTGCCCATTTATCTCATGAGATAAGAAACCCCATAGGTTCCGTATCTCTTCTTT
The DNA here is from genome assembly GCA_965306065.1 of uncultured Sulfurospirillum sp. Lineage (GTDB taxonomy): Bacteria > Campylobacterota > Campylobacteria > Campylobacterales > Sulfurospirillaceae > Sulfurospirillum_A. Next base: position 5,236 of record CBDLTN010000047.1, read on the forward strand.
CATCAACGCTTTTTAAAAAAGTAGATGTAAAAAGCAAACCTCTTGTCCTAGAAATAAGAAAAGCAATATGGAGAGTAGAACGTATCATAAAAGCAACCCTTCTTTTTACAAAAGGACTACAACCAAATTTTCAACACTTTTATCTTGATAAACTAAATGATGAATGTGATTTAGCAGTAGAACAATACACATACTCAAAAGATATAGATTTTAAATTTGATTTTCCTCATACCCAAATTGAAGGTGACTTTGAACTACTTGTTTTAGTACTGCAAAACTTTATTTTTAATGCAATAGATGCAATAGAAGAAGATGAAAATGAAAAAGGAATGGTTACTATCACTTATAAAAACAACTCTATCTACATATATGACAGTGGCAAAGAGATAGAAAATAAAAATATTCTCTTTGAGCCATTTAAAACTACAAAAACAAAAGGGCATGGGCTTGGGTTGGCACTATCTTTACAAATAATTAAGGCTCATTGTGGCAGAATTGAGCTACTTAAAGATACCAAAGGCTTTAAAATCACCTTGGGAGATAAAGAATGTTAAAAGAGAGTCTAAAGATTTTTATTTCAGACTTAAAGAATTCTTCAAAAGATTTACTTCCTATCATAGCAGTTGTAGCCTTTTTTCAAATAGTTATCATTAAAACAATACCTGATGATCTTATTTCTATTTGTGTTGGACTTTCAATAGTAGCTATTGGTTTAGCACTTTTTATACGTGGTCTTGAGATAGGAATATTTCCAGTAGGAGAAAATCTAGCAAACGACTTTGCTAAAAAAGGTTCTGTTTTTTGGTTACTTACCTTTGCATTTTTAATTGGCTTTTCTACTACGATTGCAGAACCTGCTCTTATTGCTATAGCTAATAAAGCCTCTATTATAAGTGATGGTAGAATTGATGCTTTTTATCTTCGTCTAACTGTAGCATTTTCTGTAGGATTTGCTATAGCACTTGGCGTTTTACGTATACTCTTAGGACACCCTATACAGTATTATATTATTGCAGGTTATATCATAGTAGTAAGTGTTACTTTTTTCGCTCCTATTGAGATAATAGGTCTTGCATATGACAGTGGAGGAGTCACAACTTCAACTGTAACAGTTCCTTTAGTTGCTGCACTAGGAATTGGACTAAGCTCAAGTATAAAAGGAAGAAATCCAGCAATTGATGGTTTTGGATTAATCGCATTTGCTTCACTTACTCCTATGATATTTGTACAAGTTTTTGGAATTATTGTATATAACTTTGGTTCAACCGCAGATGTAACAGCACTAGCTAGCGAAACCTCTAAAGTCGTTGCTGTTGTTGAAAGATTTGGAATGTACAATCTGATGATGGAATTTATTGGAGTTATTAAAGATGTTGCACCAATTCTTTTAGTTATTGCTTTTTTTCAATATATTATTATAAAAAAACCTATTCCGCATCTTAAAAAAGTAGTTGTTGGTGTAATTTTACTTATTGTTGGTTTAGATGCTTTTATAGTTGGTTTGGAACTTGGATTATTTCCAATTGGTGAGAGTATAGCTTATGCACTTACATCCATGGGAAACAATTATCTTATCTATCTATTTGGTTTTATGATAGGTTTCTCAACTACTATGGCTGAACCAGCACTAATAGCAATCGCATTAAAAGCAAGTGAAATCAGCAAAGGAAATATCAATCAAAATACACTAAGAATTGCTGTAGCGATAGGTGTTGCTTTAGGTATATCCTTAGGAGCTTTTAGACTTGTGAGTGGAACACCTCTTCATTATTACATTATAGTAGGTTATATTATAGTGATTATTATGACATACTTTGCACCAAAATATATCATACCTATAGCTTATGATAGTGGAGGAGTAACAACTTCAACTGTAACAGTTCCATTAGTAGCTGCTCTTGGACTTGGTCTTGCAGAAAATATCGATGGTAGAAACCCACTCATAGATGGTTTTGGTCTAATAGCCTTTGCATCTCTATTTCCTATGATAACTGTTATGGGATACGGAATACTTGCACAAATACAAAATAAAAAAACAGAAGTAAAAAAGGAGAATTTATGAGATTTGTAGCATTAGTCGCTATAGTCCCTGACTCAAAAGAAGAAGAAGCTGTTGATATAGCTAAAAAATCGGGAGCAGGTGGAGTTACGATTTTCAATGGAAAAACAATTGGGCTAGAAGAAAAAAAAGTATTTTTTGGGTTAACTTTAGAGGAGAACGTTTCTGCTCTTCTTTTTATTTTGCCTGAAAAGTTGAGTATGAAAGTTTTTAAAGCATTTAGAAAAGAACTTGGACTTCATAACGATGAAAATGCAAACGGTATGGTATTTACCTTTCCACTCTCTCATCTTTCAGGTATGGAGAGCAAAGAGGTTGATTTATTTGAAAAAGAAATATTAGAGGAGTTATAAATGTTAGTTAAAGACGTAATGGTAAAATTAGATAAAATAGTAAAAATTTCTCCAATGATGCCTGTTAGAGAGGCACTAAATATAATGAGAGAAACAAAAGTTAAATCTTTAGTAGTTGACAAACTAAAGCCGCACGATGCATATGGAATGCTTACATACAAAAATATACTTACATCAATAGTAGCTAATGATGGAGATATTGACCTACTTAGAGTATATGATATTTACTCTAAACCAGCTTTTCAAATCTCTGAAGAGTTAGATGTTAAATACGCAGCACAAGTTATGGTAAAAAGCGGTGTAAAAAGACTATTGGTAATAGATAACAATGAACTTGAAGGTATATTAACTATGACTGATATATTAGGTGTATTACTAGAGAGTGTAAAAGAAATAGAAGACAATTAAAATTTAAAGAAGAGTAGTTAAACTACTCTTCTTAGGCTTTTAAGTTTTAAATTGATTTAATGTCATATTTAACTTTTCTGTCATGTCGTTTAAGTGTTCTGAAGCAGATGCTATCTCTTCTACACTTCTTGCATTTTCTCCAGAGAATTCATTGATGTTTATAATCTTTGTAACTATCTGGTCTATATTTTTTCCAGTAGATATATAATCATTCATCATCTTTTCATTTATCTCTATTGCATTTTCCATAACAACAGTTGTAGTACTTATCTCCTGTTCAACATTATTTGCAAATCCTGTAAGTTTCTGTATATCTTTTGAGTTTTTACTCATTTGATCACTTGCATTTGAGATTGCTTGGACTATAACATTTATAGTAGCATTTATCTCTATCAAGCTTTTTTGGGTACGCTCTGCAAGTTTTCTCACCTCATCAGCAACAACGGCAAAACCACGCCCATGTTCGCCTGCACGAGCAGCTTCAATAGCAGCATTTAGTGCTAAAAGATTTGTTTGATCTGCAATATCATTAATAACAACAAGAACCTCTTTTACTTGTTCAGCATCTTGACTTAATTGTTCTATATTATTTGCTAACTCCATCTCCACTTGTGTACTTTTTTCAACACTTTGAGACATTATCACAATCTCTTTTTGTGCTTTTTGAAGAGAAACATTAGCCTTTTGAATCTCTTGTTTGTTATTGTCTGCTTCTTCTAAAGAACTATCTATCTCCACTTTAATGCTTTCTGCTATTTGAGTGGTTTCTGCAACTAATGCAGTTGAGTTTTCTACTCTACTTCCTACTTGCATAGCAGTTGAAGATAACTCATGAGAAACCGATGAGTTTTCACTTGCTGATTGCTTAGCATCTTGGATTATAGTTCTTACTTTTTGTATAAACTTATTTATCTCTCTACTCGCACCAGAGATTTCATCCTCTTTATCATCTTTTAACTTTTTAGTTAAATCTCCATCTCCACTAGCCAAATCAACAGCATGTTCTTTCATTTCAAACAATGGTTTCAAGGAGTGTGTAATAACAAAGAAAACAACAACTAAAGATATTAGAACCGCTAAAACTCCAATTATTAAAAATTTAACTAAAATTGCATCAGTTGATTCTTCTATTTCATCAACTCCCGCTAAAGCAGCAAGAACCCAAGGTCCTTCTTCTAGGTGTAAAAAATAAGCAATCTTATCTTCTCCATTATAAGGGTATGAAGATATTCCACTTTTTTTAGATATCATATCTTTGTTTAAAACTTTTAAACCTATTTCATTTAAATTCTTACCTACAATATCTGAATTAGGGTGAACTAAAATTTTACCATCTTTATGAAATAGAGATAAATAACCTTTTTTTAGTATTTTTACTTTTTTAATTACCTCATCTACTTCTTTTGTTCTAATCTCACTTGCTATTACCCCAAAAGGCTTACCTTCTTTAAATAAAGTTTTATTAATTGAGATATATTTAACTTCTGTACCATCATTATCTTTGTAACTAATTGGTCCAAGTAATGTTGTATCTGTTGTATTTATCGTTCCTGTATACCAAGGTCTAACAGTAGGATCCCACTCATCATTTGGTGGAGTCCAGCCTGAAGTGTCAAAATATTTTCCATCAGAAAAACCACTAAAAACACCATATATCCCCATACTATTCTTAGTTAATTTCATATACTTAAGATGTGTATTTTCATCATAATTTGCAGTTTCTAATACTTTTGTCAAATTTTCCATTAGACGTTTTTTTTCTCGAAGAAAAGAGTCAACTTTGTTAGCTTCTATCTCAACCTTAGAACTTAAGCTTTGATTTACATTTTTTTCAATATTTTCGTAAGCTATGTTATAACCTATATTAGTTAAAACAATCACACCTATCGTTACTATAGCTGATACAATTAAAAGCATCTTGTTTTTTAATGTCATATTACCCATCCTCAATTTTGATTCTAGTATATTTTACAACAAAATAGATATAAAGTGCCATATTTGCAACACAAATAAAAGTTTTATAAAGAAGTTTCTTTATAAACATTTCATTTTTTCACACATAACTCTTTATTATTTATTTTTAACATGTATATATTGTGAATAAAAGATATGATTATCTTTATAAGTAGATGTATAATTTATATAGTGTAGTGTAATTTGCAACAAAAAACTACTTAAATTGGTAGTTTCTTGTTGTATTTTATTTAGTTTTTTAATATCTCTAATAGTGTATATTTGATGTTTTTATCACACTTCTCACCCATTTTGTCTTGTTCTCTTAAGAGCCACTCTAAATAACCTCTGTCAGTTTGCAAAACATCTTCATAAGTAAGACCTCTATACTTACCAAATAAAAACATATTTAACTTTACTGGTTGAGTTGAAAGTTCAACAAGTTTGTTCATCACTTCACTATTTTTTAAACTAAACTCACTCTTTGCACGAAAAAACAAACTCTTAAGGAACATTTTTAAAATTAAAACATCGCCAATAGCATCATGTGCTTTGATTTGAACTCCATACTTTTGTGCTTCTAAACTCTCTTCTTCTTTTGAAAAAAGTTTAAATCTAAACGTCTGAAGTTTATAATTTGGTACTATGTTATTATTTTTATCCAATATCTCTTCTTCTATTAAATCTTCTTGACCAAGTCCAGCACTAACATGTGGTACTTTTACATCATATAAATGCATTGCGCACTTTAATGTATCTATAATTTGATATTGATTTTTAAAACTATGCTTCTCCAACATACCTAAATCAAATGGAAGATTATGAGCTATCAGGTAGTTTTCACCACTATTTAATTCATTTAAATCACTCCAAAATTCTGTTTTTTTAAACTCAACTTTACCATCTATATCTTCTTGTCTAATTCCATGAGTACTCATTGCTTGGAGTTTAATTGGTATTTTTGATGAACATAACTCATCATAAATACCTTTTTTGTATAACTCTCCCTTTGTATCAGTTATGATAGCCCCTATTTGGATTATCTGATCCTCAGCTTCAATTCCTGTTGTTTCTGTATCAAAAAATATATTATAAGCCATTATTTTACCTCCAAAATCTTACAATTACACAAATCATCACTCTCATATACTGTCATGTCTCCTGCGTCTAAATTTGGAACAGGAAAGACTCTAACAGTAAGAGGTTTATTTAAACGAAATGCCATAGTACCTGTATCTCTCATAAGAGCATTTAACTTATCTATAGAAGTATCTCCAGGAATTGGAACAGTATCAAGTCCTATCCCACATACAGCACTATTTGTAAGCAACGTTCTTATATCAAACTCTTCTTTTATAGTTCCGTTTGCCAAACCTTTATCTTCTGTTACAGCTAACATAAGTCCTGAAAATCCAACCAAATCTATATTTTTTAAAGATTTAAATACTTTTGTTAAAACAGAAGAAGCTTCAACACTTCCACTAGCACCAAAATATTCAACGCCTAACTCTTCATAAACTTCACACATGCTTGAGCAGTTTTTTGATGGTGCAGCAGAACTATCTATGCCTTTAAAAATAAAGTTTTTATTATCAAAAGACTCTATAATCTCTTTTATATTATCAACATGATACTGTAAAGCTTTACTCATTATGTCATAATATTTTTTATACTTTTCATTATGTTTTAACTCTTTACATGTAGAGTTAAATTCTCTTAAAACTTCAACTAAAAGATCAGGTGACTCAAGCCCAATAACATAACAGTTATCATCAGAACTGTTATGATATGAAGCAGGGAAATATGGTATTAGAGGTTTACAGTTAAAGTTAACTGTAAAGTTAAAATTCCCCTCTCCTCTTGGAGTTATTTTACTAATCTCTTTGACTGCTAAAGATGAATAGTTTATAAGATTATTATCTAATATTCCATACTCATCTACTGGTACATTTACACAAGCATTGCATAAATCTCCAAAATCATGAATTAGTTCAGGTAGAAATGATATCTCCTTTTTTGTTTTTGCTTCACCAATAGCAAATCTAATTCTTAAGTTTTGGACATCAAGGGAATTTAGAATATTATTCAAGAATTGCAAATTTTCTTTTGCATTTTGTAAAGTTGAAGTATCTAGGTACTCTCCAAAAGCATTCGTTACTATTCTCATTGATTGAACTTCATAATTGTTTTGCATAAATTTATTAGCTAAATCATTACAAAACTCAGAAGCTTTTAAAATTTCACTTTTCCAAGTTTTTTTATCTCTTTGAAGAGTTAAAAAAGTAGTTATTGTTCTTACTTTGCAAAGTTTTTTGTTTTTATAAATCATGTTTTTTTCTTTTGACGAAGTTTTGTTACTTGTTCTGCACCTATTCCCCAATTATCAGTTTCAACTTCATCTATTATTACAAATGTAGTAGCTGGATTTTTATTTAAAACTTTTTGAAGTAACTCTGTCACCCCTGAAATAAGTTCTGCTTTTTGTTCAGAAGTTACTCCTTCATTTGTTATTTTTATATTAACGTATGGCATTTTATACTCCTTTTACACTACCCTATTACTTCTACACCTTCTATATTTTCTATATCAGGACGTATTACAGGGTCAATTTTTATATATGTTTGCATCTTGATATCAACTAATTTTGAAGTGATTACCAACTCTATTTCACTCCTACCATGATTTGCTTTTACAAGCGTAAAAAGTTCTTCTAAAGTGTCAAAGTTTTCACTTAACTCTAACCTTATTATTGTTGGAGGAAGTGGAACAAATTCTACTTTAGTGACTTTGTTCTCATCTGCTTTTTTACTATTTTTCTTCTTTTTTGCTTCGTCTAGGGTAAATACACCTCTACATGATATTCGAGTTTTTTCTTCTTCTTTTTTTATCTCTAAAGTAAATCCTATTGGTTTTTCAATATTTAGACTATTAATTTTTTCTAACTGTTTTTCAAAAACCATAAACTCTAAATTGCCTTGCAAGTCTAAAGCACTTACAAACCCTATAGGGTTTCCTTTTTTGCTTACTCTTTCATCTACTTTGTCAACTTTTCCAATGAAAAACACTTTTCCATTCTCTATATCTTGTATATCTGATGATTTTGTATGAGGAATTTCATCTATTTCGTCTTTTAACTCCTCCAGCACTTTGGTTTTATCTTTCTCTTTGTTTAACTCTTCTAAAGATAAGGCATCTTTACATGTAAGCTTTACACCTGTGTCATCTCTTTTTATCTCAATAGGAAATCCTGTTGGATTTTCCAAGTTCATGTTTTGAAGCTTTTCTAAGATACTGGCAAAAACCATAAACTCCATATTGCCGTGAAAGTCCATGAGATTGACGATACCAAACTTATTTCCTTTTTTACTAATTCTCTCTTGTATGCTCTCCACTTTTCCAATAAAAAGTTTTTTCCCATTATCAATGTTCTCAACATCCGAAGAGAGTGCATGAGGAATAGAATTAATCAACTCCCTAAAACTATCAAGCGGATGTCCAGAAATGTAAAATCCCATAGTCTCTTTTTCAAGTTCCAGTACTCTTTTACCATCAAATTCAGGAAGATCTTTTATATCTATCTGAACTGTGGTCATATCTTCACCATCCCCAAACAATGAGCCAACTGCATCTTTTTTCATCTTTGCACACTTTGCCCCAGCTTCAGATATTATCTCAATATGATCAAGTAATGCTCTGCGAGAGAGGCCAAATTCATCAAATGCACCTGATTTTATTAAAGATTCTATAACTCTTTTGTTTACTTTAGAGGTATCAATTCTCGACATAAAATCACTTATATCTTTAAAATCACCATCTTCTCTAGCTTCTAAAATTCTTCCTATAGCACTTCCACCTGCTCCTTTTATAGCACCCATACCAAAGAGAATTGTCTCTTCACCATCGCTATTGGTTATAGCATTAAATTCTGTAAGAGAGTAGTTTACAGAAGGGGCAGAGAGTTTAATTCCTAATCTTTTAACCTCATCTATATACTTAACAACTTTATCTGTATTGTCTTGTTCACTTGTTAAAAGTGCTGCCATAAACTCTTGTGGGTAGTAAGTCTTCAAGTATGCAGTTTGAAATGTTATCATCGCATATGCCGCAGAGTGAGATTTATTAAAACCGTATCCTGCAAACTTCTCTACAAGTTTAAAAAGCTCTCCCGATTTTTCCCTGTCATATCCTTGTTTCTCAGCTCCATCACAAAACTCTTCTCTATATGTACTCATATCTTTTTTCTTACCCATCGCACGACGGATAATATCTGCATAACCTAGGCTAAAACCTCCTACAATCTGAACGATTTGCATAACTTGTTCTTGATAAACAATCATTCCATAAGTAGGTTCTAATGTCTCTTTTAAAGAATCAAAACTAACCTCTTCAAAAGGATAATATACTTTTTGCCTTCCATGTTTTCTTTCAATAAAGTTATCAAGCATTCCAGATTCCATAGGTCCAGGACGATAAAGTGCAAGTACAGCGACTAAATCTTCAAAACCACTTGGGGCTAATCTTTCGTTTAATGACTGCATACCTGTTGACTCTATTTGAAAAAGTCCAACGGTATGACCTGTTCTTATCATCTCATATACTTCAGGATTATCCATATCAAGTTCTAGAAAGTTTATATCTTTGTCATATCTTCTTTTGATAAGTTTTAAAGCATTATCCAAAACAGTCAAAGTCTTAAGACCTAAAAAGTCAAACTTGATAAGATCAACATCTTCAAGGTAATTAAGAGAGTATTGAGTTACAAGTTGTTCTGCACCAGAAGGCTTATACAGAGGCGTTTTATGCCAAAGCTCTTCATCACTGATAACAACTCCAGCTGCATGCATACCAGAGTTTCTATTTAGTCCTTCAAGTGCTAAAGCAAACTTCCATACTCTTGCAATTCTTGGATCATCATCTATAAGTTGCCTAAGTTTTTCTTCTTTTTGATATGCTCCATCTATTTGTTCACCATTTTTTATCTTGCCATTTAGTGTTATACCAAGCTCATCTGGAATAAGTTTAGCCATAGCATCAGCTTCTGCATAAGGAAGACCTAGAACACGAGCAACATCACGTATAACTCCTTTTGCCAAAAGTTTACCAAATGTAATTACCTGAGCTACGTTGTAACGTCCGTATTTTTCAACAACATAATCTATAATCTCACCACGACGAGATTGACAAAAATCTATATCGATATCTGGCATACTTATACGCTCTGGATTTAAAAATCTCTCAAAAAGCAGGTTATATGGCATAGGGTCTATATCTGTAATATAGAGACAAAATGCAACTAAACTTCCTGCAGCACTTCCCCTTCCCGGTCCTACTGGAACACCCCTGTCTTTTGACTCACGAATAAAATCCCAAACAATAAGCATATATCCTGGAAAGTTCATATTACATATAATATCCATCTCTACATCAAGTCTGTCATAATAAGTCTGATGTTTCTCTTTTGGAACTAGTTTTAGTCTATCTTCAAGCCCCTCTTTACACTTAAAACGAAAATACTCATCATCGTTGTCAATATCTTGACCCTCTTCTTTTGCATATGATTGAGTAAACTTGAACTTTGGAGGAGTTGGATCTCCTAGTTTAATCTCTAAATTACACTTATCTACTATCTCTTGAGTATTTGTTATAGCTTCAGGAATATCAGCAAAAAGCTCGCTCATTTGTTCTGGTGTTTTTAGATAAAACTCATGTACTGAATGACGAAGTCGATTTGGATCATCAAACTCTTTATTCATTGCGATACACATAAAAGCCTCTTGTGCTTCTGCATCATCTTGTGTTGGATAGTGAGTATCGTTTGTAGCGACTAGTTTTATACCTGTCTCTTTTGAAATTCTTAAAACATCATCATCTATAAAAAGTTGGTCACCTATACCATGACGCATAATCTCTAAATAAAAATCTTCCCCAAATATCTCTTTGTATTCTAGTGCTATCTCTTTAGCT
>CBDLTN010000048.1:0-15852 GCA_965306065.1 uncultured Sulfurospirillum sp.
CTCTTATACCATTTCAACCACTATATAAAGTTACAAAAATAGAACAAATTAAAAAAACCAAACCAAATTCTACGGTTTTAATTGATTTTACTAATAAAGAATTGCTACAATATAGTAAGGCTCAAAATATTCCTTTAGCTGTATATGTGGTGAGTTTAAAAGATGCTTGTATATCAAACTCTATTGGTGCAAAATATATAGTTGTTGATACGCTTCTATCTAAAGAGATTCAAAACATAGCGACAGAGTATTTGTTTGATGCAAAAATTCTTCTTCAGATTGAAGATGAAAATGGCATAGAAGAAGCTGCAAAAAATTTTATAGATGGAGTTGTTTTTAAAAATAGTATAATTTAAAGGAGCTATTATGAAACTAGTTTTATCCTTATTTATTATTATAATATATTGGTGTTTAGATTCATATCAAGCAGTTTTAAATTTTGATATCTCTTTTACAAAAGCATTCTTTCTTGACTATGAAAATTCAAACCTGCTTATAAGATTTCTCATAGTTTTTATATTTTTAATGTTTTTTTGGATACAAAACAAAACAAAACCTCCTGTAGTAGAAAGTAAAAAAATTGATATAGACGAAGAATTAAAAGCTATATATGCTATTTCTGATACAATTTTAACCCCGATACCTCTACACAAACAGTTAAATACAGTTGTAGATATTATGGAACAAAATTTAAAAATCAAAACTGCTTTTATAGCTTCTTTTGAAAATGATAAAATTCTACTTATAAATACTAATTCCTCTCTTAGCAAAATTGGCATAAAAACTGAATACAAACCATATTATGATGAGTTGAGAAAAAAAAGTATAGATAAACTACTTTCCATAAGCTATCTTGAAAAAAGAGAATATATGGATGATTTTATAGAAATTAACGGAATAACTTATAGAGCTATCTTAAGAGTTTGTAAAGATATTCATTTGAAAATACCAATTTGTATGACAGTAATGATTTTGGAAGTAAATGATACTAATGATTATCAAAACTTCTTAACAAGATGTTGTGAATTAGTGGCATTTACCATTAATCTGACAAAGAAAAAAGATGAAGTAATAAAAGCACAAAGTGTATATAATGCTCAATTCTCATCTGTGGATACTCAATTTAACATACCTACTAATTTAAAGCTTCAAAAAACGATTGAACATGAAATCAAAAGGTCTCAAAGATATGGGACATCTCTTTCTTTAATGATTATAGAGATTGATCATCTAAAAAATATATCTACTATTTTTAGTGATAAAGAGAGTCTTGCTATTAAAAAAGAAATAGTTTCATTACTGAAAAAAAACATTAGAGAAACTGATATGTTTGGAAAATGGTCAGACAATCATTTTGCAATAATTGCACCTGATGTAGATTTTAGAGCGACAAAAAGTTTTGCAAATAAGCTTAATAGAAACCTTGCTGAACATAGATTTACAAAAGTTGGAAAGATTACATGTAGCTATGGAATTACATCATTTTCTCCAAAAGATAGTATTGGCTCTTTTAGAAAAAGAGCAGAAAATGCTCTAAGTGAAGCTACTAAAAGAGATGGAAACAGCATTGAAATTAAGATACTTGTTTAAACTACTATTTTTTTGATATGAGTTGATAGTTTGGTTGTAACATCATAAGTTATTGTGTTAAACTTCTGTGCTAAATAATGTGCATCTTTAAATAAGCATACTTTTTTTTCATCTCCCAAAAAAGATAGACTATCCATTGATACTCTTCCACATATGCTCTTACCTTCTAAAACAAGCTCGCTTAATCCATCATGCCTAAAAAAACCATCTCCATAGCCTATATCATAAGTAGATACTTTATCGTTGCTCTGAAGTTCATACATACCCCCATAACCAACTCTATCACCTTTTTTTAGATTCCTTGTACTCAATTTTTCAGCCCATAAAGACATAACCGGTTTTAAATCAAAATCTCCAAAACTTTTGTCTAAATGAGTATAGCCATAAGTAGCTATCCCACATCGTGCAAAGTCATCTTCTAAAGGTTCTTTTCTTCTTAAAAGAGAAGCAGAATTACAAGAATGAAAATGTGGCATCGGTAATCCATACTCTAAAATCAATTCTTTTGCTTTAAACTTTGCCTTTTTAAAATTCTCATTTTGCCAATACTGTTCACTACTTAACTCATCAGCACTTCTAAAATGTGTAAAAACACCCTTAAGCTTTAGATTATTTTGTATAATTATAGTAATTGCTTCTTCTATCTCATCTTCCCTAATTCCATTTCTATGCATACCAGAATCTATATTTACATGTACACAACTTTCTTTAGGAAATTGGCTTAAATTTTCAAGAGAATGCACAGCATATGAGATATTGTTATCCTGTAGTTTCATAGGAGCATGATCTGCTAAAATCAAAACTTCTTCAAATAAAAAATTTATTTTTTTTGCTTCTTCAAGAGTTTTAACAGCTGATTTTTTAATCCCAAATCCACAGGCTAGTTTAGCCATAGTTTCTAAATCATGCCCATATGCATTATCTTTAAGAACCACCATAAGTTTGTCTTTTCCACCAGCTTTATTAGATAAATACTCTATATTGTGTTTATAGTTATCTTTTGATATCTCTATATAAGCCATTAGTCTACCTTGATGTCAAGTTCTTTCACTAAAAAACCTCTTAGTTTTCTAGCTTGATAATCTAATTTAAAAAAATGCTCATGAATTTTTTTTGCATCCAATGCTGTATTTTTTGCAAAATCATATTCGATTTTGTTACTTTTTTTTGGAATATTTTCATCTAAATAATCTATAAAGTCTGTTCTTATATCCATTAGCTTTGATAATTCAACAGCAACCATATCTTTATCTAACATATTTATTTCTCCGAAATTATTTTAAAACTATCATTACTTAGCTCAATAAAAAGCTCTTTATTTCCCTTAAATTTATAGCTTTTGCTTTTATATATTTCATAAAATGCTACTTTAAAGAGTCTTTTTCCACTCTCATCTGGGTATGGGGATATATTAATATTTTTAAAAATTATCTCTTTTTTCTGACGTCTCGCAAATATTGTTTTCTTCATTTTGGAAAAATTTCTCTTTTTTAAGCCATCATATCTTTTAAAATCATCATCATAAAAACTCAAATAAGTATCTATATCACTTTTACGCCAAGCACTTTTCCATCTGAATAGTTCAGCTAAGATAGTACTTATTTCTGAAAGCTCTACTTTTTTCATGCCATTTTCACTAACTATGATAACACTATTTTTATAGTTCAATTTTTCATCTAAAAGTTCTATCGTATCATTATCTAGTACAATACATCCCTTACTCATAGGATCTCGGTCACTTCCATCAAGAGGTGATCCGTGTATCCATATGCCATGTCCGTTTTTGCCTTGAACTTTATCATATGTATTTGGATAAGATAAAACAAAAGCAAGAGGACCATAAAATGGATCTTGTGGAGTAAATCTTTTTCTCAAAGTATATACACCTAAAGGAGTTTTTAGATCTCCTTCTTTAAACTTATCTCCATCAGCTCCAACAATCACATTTTCATACTTAGCTAACATTTCAAATGAATTATTTTTGTTTCTATATACTCTTAACTCTTTTTCTTTTTTATTTGCTATAAGTAGTGAGTCTAAGTTTTCATAGTAACCATATCTAATGTCATAATCTTTTAGTTTATTATCCCAGTAATTTTTTGATTGTAACTGTTCTTTGATATATGCTTCAACTGCGCTTAATCCACTATCTCTATACATATCTACAAGTGTATTTGCAGAGATACTGATACTTAACAATACTAAAATAAATATTTTTTTCATTCAACTCTCTTTATATGTAAAGTCTTATTATATTCAAAATTCTCTTAGAAGTTTATTTGGTTTATAAACTTTACTTTTGTTTCAAGCTAGATAGGATACTATATAAAAAATCTTAAAAGAGAGGTACGCTTGTGTCACTCGAATTAATTCTCGCTTCTTCTATTATATTTGTGTTGATGGTTACTATCCCAACGCTTTTTGTCTTATCTAAAAAGCTTGGACCTAACACTCAAGGCAATAAACAGAAGAATCTTTCATATGAAAGTGGTGTTACAAACCCTATAGGTGGATGTGACAGTCGCTTTAGCATAAAATTTTATTTAGTTGCTATACTTTTTGTACTATTTGACGTGGAGATTATTTTTATGTTTCCATGGGCAGTAAATGTACGAGAACTTGGTCTTTTTGGACTTGCCGAGATGTTTACTTTTATGAGTCTTCTTGTAGCTGGTCTTATCTATGTATACCGAATAGGGGCACTAAAATGGCAGTAGGAGCAGAAGCAGTTTTTGGTGATAGTGTAGTTACTACAAAACTAGATAGTGCAATAAGTTGGGCACGTGAATCATCAATGTGGCCTTATATTTTTGGAACAGCTTGTTGTGCTATTGAATTCATGAGTGTAGCTTCAAGTAAATTTGATATTTCAAGATTTGGAGCAGAAGTTGTAAGGTTTTCACCTAGACAAGCCGATCTTATGGTAGTTGCTGGAACAATTAGTTACAAGCAAGCTCCTATTTTAAAAAAAATCTATGATCAAATGACAGAACCAAAATGGGTTATTAGTATGGGAGCATGTGCATGTAGTGGTGGCTTTTACGATAACTATACAACCCTTCAAGGTATTGACTCAATTGTGCCTGTAGATGTTTATGTAGCAGGTTGTCCTCCTCGACCCGAAGCCCTTCTTGATGCATTGATACAGATACAAGAACAACAAAAAAAAGAAGAGTCTATAATAAAAGATAGAGTCAATAAAGATTTTAAAGGTCAATTAGATGTGTAGCCATTTTGAAGAAAAATTCAAAGGCCTTTACAAGAAAGATGAAAATGGAATTTATGTTATAGACCAAACATTTCTTAAAGCAATGGTGACATGCTTAAAAGATAAAGATGGTTTTCATTTTTTAGCAGATATAACAGCTGTTGATTACTCAAAGTTTTCTAAACCAACACCTGCTAGATTTGCAGTCATATATATATTTAGAGATGAAAACTTTAAAAATCTAATAACTTTAAAAGCCTTTATTAACGAAGAAGAAGGAGATTTACATATAGATAGTATTTGTGATATCTTTTTCTCAGCCAATTGGGCTGAGCGTGAAGTTTGGGATCAATATGGAATAAAGTTTTTAAATCATCCAAATTTAAAAAGAGTTTTAAATCATAAAGAGTTTGAGGGGCATCCTTTAAGAAAAGATTACCCTATTACACAAGGTCAACTTTGCACAAAAACTGATGATTTGATGGATGAAATGATTCCAATCTTGGAGAAAAAAGGGTACATATCACACAGCGACTTGATGTTTTTAAACTTAGGTCCGGCACACCCTGCTAGCCATGGAACTATAAGAACTTTTGTAGCCCTTGAAGGTGAGACTATTATTGGTGCGGTAAGTGAAATAGGTTACCTTCATCGTGGTTTTGAAAAATCATGTGAAAACCATACTTACAATCAAATCATACCTTATACTGATAGATTGAACTATTGTTCCGCCATTTTAAATAATATTGCTTTTTCACATACAGTAGAAGGGATGCTAGGAGTAACAATACCTGAACGTGCTCAATTTATAAGGGTTATTATAGGTGAACTCTCACGTGTAATTGACCACCTTGTATGTCTTGCAGCAAATTTAGTTGATATGGGAGCACTAACAAACTATTGGTATCTTTATAATCCTAGAGAAGCAGTTTATGATTTACTGTCAAAACTAACTGGTGCAAGACTAACTAACTCATATATGAGAATTGGTGGTGTCGCACATGATTTCTATGATGGTTTTGAAGAGGACTTAAAAAACTGTATTGTAGAGATAGAAAAAGGCATGGGTGACACCTTAAGCCTTATAGAGCACAATAAAATTTTTCATGATAGAACACAAAATGTGGGAATAGTAAATGCAGAACAAGCAATAAACAATGGTTTTACGGGACCAAATTTAAGAGCTAGTGGGGTAGCATATGATCTTAGAAAAACAGATCCTTATTACTTTTATGATGCTCTTGATTTTGATATTGCTGTTGGTAGTGTTGGAGATGTATATGATAGAATGATGGTTAGGTTTGAAGAGATAAGACAAAGTATAAGTATTATAAATCAATCTATGAAAATCTTACCACAAGGAGATATCATAGTTAACGATAGAACAATATCACTTCCAAAAAAAGATAATGTTTATAACGATATAGAAGGTCTTATGGGTCAATTTAAACTAATAATGGATGGCGTAAAAGTTCCACTTCAAGAACACTATGGAGCTATAGAAGCTGGTAATGGTGAACTTGGTTTTTTTATTGTTAGTGATGGTAGTGGAACTCCATACAAAGTAAAAGTTAGACCACCTTGTTTTCCTGCTATGTCTGCACTTCCAACTATGCTAGAAGGTGGTATGATAGCTGATTCAGTACTTTGTTTAGGAAGCTTAAATATAATAGCTGGGGAGTTAGACAGATGAGTGAATTTAAATTTACTAAAGAAAATGAAAAAAAGTTTGAAGAACTTCTTTTAAGATATCCCAAACGAGCCTCTTTAACTTTACCCTCTCTTTGGATGGTTCAATATCAAGAAGGTTGGATAAGCCAGGATGCTATGATTTATATAGCAGATAAACTTGAAACAACTCCTATGGATATACAAAGTATTGCTTCTTTTTACACTATGTTTAATTTAAAACCAATTGGTAAATACAACATACAAGTGTGTAAAACACTATCATGTAAACTTTGTGGTTCTGAAGAAATACGCTCACACCTTCAAAAAAAACTTGGTATTAGATTTGGAGAAACTACCAAAGATATGAAGTTTACTTTAACCCAAGTTGAGTGTTTAGGAGCATGTGGAGAAGCTCCTGCAATGAGTTTTAATGATGATTACATTGGTGATTTAACAATAGATAAAATAGATAAAATATTGGATGAACTATGATAGTACCTATTGTAAGTAAAAATTTTGATATTGAAGATTCACATAAGTTAGAAGTTGCTCTTAAACATAATAGATATTCCTCGTTAAAAAAACTTTTTTCAATGAAGCCTTCTGATGTTACAAGAGAAGTAGTTGCTAGTGGACTTAGAGGAAAAGGTGGTGGTGGAGCTGCAACAGGAAACAAATGGGAACTGATTCCAAAAGAGCATGAAAAACCAACATATCTAGTGGTCAACGCTGACGAGAGCGAACCTGGAACTTTTAAAGATAGACAAATTATGGAGTATGATCCTCATCTTCTTATAGAAGGTATTATAAATTCTTCATATGCCATTGGTGCACATCATGCTTACATTTATATACGTGGTGAATATGTATTTTGGGCAAAAAGGCTTAATGAAGCTATAGAAGAGGCATACAAAAATGGTTACCTTGGTGATAAAATTGCAGGGTTTAACTACAAACTTGACGTTACAGTTCATCGTGGAGGTGGAGCTTATATATGTGGTGAAAAAAGTGCTCTGCTTGAATCTCTTGAAGGAAAACGCGGTCATCCAAGACTTAAGCCTCAACAAAAAGAGCCAGAGTGGTTCTTTGGAGGGCCTACAGTAGTCAATAATGTTGAGACAATAGCTAGCGTACCTTATATCATTAATAATGGATTTGAAGCATATAGAGCTCATGGAACATACTGTAGTCCGGGAACTATGCTTTTTGGACTTAGTGGACATATAAATAATCCTGGAATATATGAATTACCATTTGGAATAAGTATGAAAGATGTTATTGAAAAAATAGGTGGTGGCATAAAAAATGGCAAAAAACTAAAAGCTGTAATCCCTGGTGGTTCTTCTTGTGCAATTTTAACCGCTGATGAAATCAAAAATATTACATTGGATTATGAATCACTACAACAAAATGGATCAAGTCTGGGAACTGGTGGAATGATTATAATAGATGAAGATACATCTATACCAGATGCAATGAAAAATCTTTTCGAATTTTATCATCATGAATCATGTGGACAATGTACACCTTGTAGAGAAGGGTGTGGCTGGGTCGATAAAATCTTGGGAAAATTGCTTAGTGGAGAAGGAACTAAAAAAGATTTTGATACAATACTAGACGCATGTGAGATGCTCAATGGAAAAACTATATGTGTATTTGCCCCTTCAGTTGCATTTATAGCAAATAGTTACATTAAAAAATTTAAGGATGAATTTTATAACTTATGCAAAAATTAACAGGACAACAGATGCTGCGAAAAAACCTTTGTTTGCTCTTGAGCAAATTAAAAGGAGATAATTAAATGAACCATACATTAAAAGATATATGTTTATTTGGCTCACTGGATGATAATCAACTAAAGAAACTTGATAAAATAAGCAGTATAAAAAATTTCAAACCCGGTAATATTCTTTTTTATGAAGGAGATGAACCTAAAAATCTTTACTTTTTATTAGATGGACTTATAAAATTATATAGATATGATAAAAATGACAATATCAATATATTGAGCTATTATTATTCCCAAGCTCTAATAGGTGAAGCAGCAACTCTTCAAAGAACTCCCCATCAAATTAGTGCAGAATGTGAAACTCAATGTAGCGTACTTGTGGTATCGTTTGATGAATTTGAAAAAGATTTTTTAAGAGATCCCGATATAGCATTAGGTATTATTATGCAACTTGTTACAAAAGTTAAACAGCTTATGAATACTAATATGCAGCAAACTTCTATGCAAAAGCTAGCTGGCCTTATATTTGAAAATCATGAACTTTTTACAAAATTAAAAAAATATAAAATTGCAGAGATATTAAATATGGCTCCTGAAACTTTTTCCAGAAATCTAAAAAAACTTAAGTCAGATGGAATAATATCTTATGACAAAAATCATTTCAAAATAATAAATAAAGAGGCGTTAAGCGAATTATTTGATTGTTGTCCCTCTTTTAATAAATAGTAGACTTATTAAAAGTCTACTAACCTATAAAAAGTGATTCATAAGATAGCTTAGCCATATCTATCAAAAAATCAACTCCAGGGAAATAAGCTATAAGTGTATTCCCTACACCACCCCATATAATAGCAAGTGCAATAAAACCTATAACTACAGGCGCTACACCTTTGAGTGGTGGAGCATCAAGCATTTCAGAACTTCTATAAAAATACATTACTGCTATAAGCTTAAAGTAATAATATACTGATATAAATGTAGCTGTAATACCTACTATTGCAAGGATTGTATTGCCTGATTCTATTGCTCCTGTAAAAATATAAAACTTACCAATAAAGCCAATAGTAGAAGGAATTCCTGCTAAAGATATCATAAATATACTTAGCATTGCTGCCATATATGGCCTAATTTTTGCAAAACCTCGAAAGTCATCATAAGTTATTCTAAGCTGATCGTCTGACGATACATAAGCAATTAATCCAAATGCACCAAGAGCTGATAAAAAGTAAGCTACGAGATAGAAAATAATCGAACTAGCAGCACTCTCTCCTAAAATACCAATAGACGTGAAGGCAATTAAAAGATATCCTGTATGAACTATACTTGATGCTACAAGCATTCTTTTTAAAGACTTTTGTATAATTGCTAGAAAACTTCCATATGCTAAAGTAAGTATAATGACATAAACTAATGCATCATCCCAAAAATCACGTATAAGATCAAAATCAACTATCACTAATCTAAGTACAAATCCAAAAATTGCAGCCTTAAAAGTTGCTGCCATATAAGCAGTTACAGGAAGTGGTGCTCCATCATATACATCTATGGCCCAATTTTGAAATGGAAATGCAGCAATTTTAAAAAGAAATGTAACAAAAATCATAGTTCCACCTATGATTAAAAGTTGAAAATTGGTTTGAAATGTATTTAATGTCATATCACCAATTGTACCAATTGTAGTTGTCCCTGTTGCACCATATATAAAAGATGTTCCTAAAAGGAAAAAGACTCCTGCAAGTGACCCTAGAACTAAATACCTATAACTTGCTTCTATTCTTTTATCGATAACTTTTTCAAAACCAATCATTACATATAGAGATATTGAAGCAATTTCTAAAGCAATAAATGCACTAATTAACTCATTGGCATGTACTAAAAGCATCATTCCAAAAACTGAAAATAAAAATAATGAGAAAAATTCTACTGTAAACTCTTTATGTCTCTCAAAATAATTAACGCCTATAAGTATAGTTAAGATAGCACCTAAAATAAGGATTGTACTAAAGTAGCTTGAAAAAGTATCTACAATTATCATTTTATTAAATATTTCTTCAAAAGGATATAGAGAATAGACGTCATTGCTATTTAGATTGTACCCATTCGCAAAAAATGACATTAATAAAAACAACAATGTTATAACTGCACCTTTTTTAATTGTGATTGTTTTAAAAGTACTTAATATCATTAATGATATTGCTCCAATTCCAACAAAAAATAGTGGCAATAGATATATAAAATCTGGCATATTACTAATCCCTTATCTCTAAAATATCAATTAGATAATGTTGTATTGTTGGCTCTATTTTATAAAAAAACCAATCTGGATAAATTCCCATAGCTATAATCAAAAACGCCAATGGCAGCATCCCTATTATCTCTTTAAAATTCAAATCTTTCATCTGTGATACATCATTTCCATTATCAGATAATATGGCTCTTTGAAACATCCAAAACATAAAACTTGCAGCAACTAAAACAGTCAATGCTGAAACAACACCAGCACTCGGACTAAATCCAAAAGCACCTAATATGATAAGAAATTCACTAACAAAACCATTTGTTCCTGGCAATCCAACTATACATAAAAGCATAATAGTAAAAAACACAGTAAATATTGGTGCCTTTTTAGCAATTCCTCCAAGAGCAGGTATGGCTTTTATACCTAAACGATACTCCATCTTTCCTATAAGTAAAAATAACCCGCCTGTCGCCATAGCATGCGCAATTATCAAGAAGGCTGCTCCTGTCATACCATAAGCATTAAGTGAGAAAATACCTGTTACTATAAATCCTAGATGCGAAGCAGAAGAGTAAGCAAACATTTTCTTTATATTAATCTGCATCAATGCGGCTATTCCAAAATAAATAAGCCCAAATATACCTATCCATACAAAATATGGTGCAAGCTCCTTATATATCTCTGGAAAAATTGGCATTACAAAACGAACGATTCCATATACTCCAAGTTTTGCCATAATTGAAGATAGTAAAAAAACACCACCTGTAGGTGAATTGGAGTATGTTTCAAGTAGCCAAGTATGAAATGGAAAAAGTGGTATTTTTATTGCAAAAGCTATCATGAAACCAGCAAACAACCATAACTCTTCTGTTCTACTCAAGTCTCTAATCTGAACTATGTCATTTAACGCAAAGCTCCAAAATCCATAATTATTAAAAAATGAAACACCCAAATAAAGAATTGAGATTAACATAAAAAGAGAACCCATAATAGTATAAACTGTAATCTTAATCGTCGAAAAAACTCTATTACCTGTTCCAAACATTCCTATAATCATAAAAACA
Source organism: uncultured Sulfurospirillum sp. (assembly GCA_965306065.1). Classification (GTDB taxonomy): domain Bacteria; phylum Campylobacterota; class Campylobacteria; order Campylobacterales; family Sulfurospirillaceae; genus Sulfurospirillum_A. The sequence goes on from CBDLTN010000048.1 coordinate 11,502, forward strand.
GGAAGTAACATTGCCTCCCAAAAGAAGTAAAAAAGAATTAGGTCTTGAGAAAATAGAGTTCCTGTAATCCCTGTTTGAATAAGCAACATACTTACCCAGTAACCTTTTGTTCTTCCATCCCACAACCAAAGATATGCACTTGGTATCAAAGTAGCAATAAGCATTAAAATAATCAATGAAAAACCGTCTATTCCTATACTGTAATTTATGCCATAGGCAGATATCCAAGTATAATGTTCTCTAAACTGCATATAGCCGGAAAGCTCAAAATTGTAATATACAAGACTTACTAGTACAAAAATAATGATTGATGTTAAAAAAGCAGCATTTCTAGTCCCTTTAGCTCCAAAAGGTAAAACTAACATTGAAAAGGCCACAAACATTGGCAAAAATATAATTACTGAAAGTATTCCAAAATCCATCATCTACCTCATAACCATAATTAAATATGTAGAAACAACACTAATACCGATAAGCATTGAAAATGCGTAAAACCTAGTATTTGCATTTTGTAATTTAGCTATAACATGCCCACTTCTTATAAAAGCTCGAGATAGCCCCATAACTATCATATCTATTATATTTACGTCAACCTTATAAGATATAATGATGCTTAATTTTTTGATTTTTTGAACTATTAGTATGTCATATATTTCATCAATATAAAACTTATTCCAAATCAGCCCTTTGTATTGCGGTACATTTTTCATATCGTACTTATAAAACTTTTTATATGCTATTGATATACCTATAAAGGCAGCTAAAATATTAATACCCATAAGATACATTTCAGTAGAGTGTTCTACATGTAAAGAACTATTTTTCCAATCACTTAACCAACTTCCTATAAGATTATGTCCACCTAAAAGTTCAGGTATACCTATAAAGCCTGCTGTTAGTGAACCAACAGCTAATACCACTAAAGGCATTGTCATGCTCTTTGTTAGAGGATAAAGTTTTCTCTCATCTTTATAATTTTTTCCATAAAAAACAACAAACAATAACCTGAACATATAATATGCTGTCATTACAGCCGTAATCACACCAATACCCCAAAGTAAATATTCACCAGAACTAAATGCTGTTAAAAGAATCTCATCTTTACTAAAGAAACCTGCAAAAGGAGGAATTCCTGCAATTGCAAGAGTAGCTACTAACATAGTAAAATATACAAGTGGAGTTTTGTTTTTCATACCACCCATTTTAAATATGTTTTGTTCGTGATGAAGTGCTACAATAACTGCACCTGCACCCATAAAAAGAAGTGCTTTAAAAAATGCATGTGTAAAAACATGAAAGATTCCTACACTATATCCACCAAGTCCAACAGCAATAAACATATACCCTAATTGACTCATAGTTGAATAAGCAAGTATTTTTTTAATATCTGTTTGTTTTGTAGCTATAATAGCTGCAAACAAAGCTGAAAATGCTCCAACATAAGCGATAAACAAACCAACATCGGGAATTAAATCGTAAAGGAAATGAAATCTTGCTACCATATAAACACCAGCTGTTACCATCGTAGCCGCATGTATAAGAGCTGAAACTGGGGTTGGTCCTGCCATTGCATCTGGCAACCAAACAAATAACGGTATTTGTGCTGATTTTCCAATTGCTCCAACAAAAAGGGATAAACCTATAAAAGTCAATATTTCTGTAGAGACATTAGATAATCCATCTTCTAAGTTTATGTAATCAAAACCATTTGAACCTGCATAATAAAACATAGTAATCATAGCTATAATGAAACCTAAATCACCTACTCTATTAGCTATAAAAGCTTTATTTCCAGCCTTGACATTTTCACTGTCTTCATAGTAATAGCTAATTAAAAAATAAGAACATACTCCAACACCTTCCCAACCTATAAACATTATAATTGGGCTGTGTGCTAAAACTAGCAAAAGCATTGATGCTAAAAAAAGGTTAAAGTAAAAGAAAAATTTTCCGTACCCTTTATCATTTTTCATATATCCAGATGCATATATATGTATAAGTCCACCTACAAAAGTAATAAATAAAACCATAAAAATTGATAGATTATCAGCCATAAACCCTACATCTATATCATAACCATCAACACCTAACCATCTATATGCTTTATATATAAAAACTTCATTATTTCCTATCATTTGAAGAAAAAATGATAGTCCAATTATAAAACTTAAAAATGGAGCACTCAAGCCAATTAGGGTGAAAAAGACATTAGGAATTCTTGCTACTTTAATAGAAAACAGATACATAATACCTAATACTGTAGAACTTAAAAATGGTATCAGAACAATCCAGGCTAATAAATAACTATTCATGCGCTGCATCCTTTTGACTAAGTATATTAAAGATGTCAGAATTAAGTGATCTTTTTCTTCTATAAAGAACAACTATCAATGATAAAAATACAGCAGCTTCAGCTGCAGCTATTGCTATTATAATCATTGCTATAACTTGTGGTTGCATCGATTCATAATATCTTCCCAAGGCAACAAATATCAGATTTATTGCATTTAACATAAGTTCTATAGACATATAGACAATAAATATATTTTTACGTGCTATTACTCCTAAAAAACCAAAAGAAAAAAGAATCATAGCTAGCGTTACATATGCTAATAGTGAATCAGCCATCAGATTTTCCCTTTCTTGCATAAACTACTGCTCCTACAAGAGCAGCTAAAAGTAAAACTGAAATAAGCTCAAACGGAACTAACCAGCTTCTAAAAAGTTCCATTCCAAAACTATTAATAGATCCAAAATCTTTTCCTAATATATGCATTGGTTTACTAGGAAGTGTATTAAAAGCTTTTAATATCAATATATTAAAAGGTATTAACAATGCACCACCTACAAAAATGGTAGTTATTTTATTAGGTTCATGGGGTAAATCATCATCTTTTATATTTAAAAACATAATTATAAAAAGTAACAACGTTATTATAGCTCCTGCATAAAGAATAATTTGAACCATAAATAAAAATGGAGCACTTAAAAGTGCAAATACTCCACCTAATGCTACAAGGCAAACTATGAGACTTAATGCAGAATAAATAGGCTGAGCAAACAAAATCATTCCCAACCCACCAGAAATTGCAAAAAGTGATAAAACAATAAATACAATATCTACCATCAATTTTCACCTTTCATAGGTTTATGCGAAAGTAGAGTATCTCTATCCACAATAAAATCCTCTCTTTTTTTCTTTACAAAACTAAATATTCCAGTATCCATACGAATAGCATCGCATGGACATGCTTCAACACAGGCACCACAAAACACACATTCAAGTAAGTCTATACTAAATTTTTTAGGCATCTTTTCATCAACACCATCTTCCCTCTCAGTAGCTTCTATAAAAATACAATCAGCAGGGCATGCAGTAGAACACATAAAACATGCAACACATTTTATTGTATCGTCTTGTCTTTTGGTAAGTCTATGTACACCTCTATATCTGCTTGTTATATCTTTTGGTTGTTGTTCAGGATAACATAGTGTTTCTATCTTTGATGTATCTTTTAAATTTTTCATAAAATGTGAAAATGTAACCTTCATTCCACCTACTATAGCAGGGATGTAAAGTTTTTCTTTTAAAGTATTTCCATGCCTTGGAACGATTTTAATCCCCATATCAGACTCCTAAAAACACAACAAATATACCTGTAATAAATACATTTGCAATTGCTATTGGAAGAAGTACTTTCCAAGCTAGATTTTGTAGCTGATCATATCTAAATCTAACAAGAGTCCATCTTACCCATACAAAAAAGAAATTCATCATAAGCAGTTTTATTATAAATGTCATTACCTGAAGAAAAACTACCGATATATTTGTTCCATTGTTTTCTAAACCAAATAGTAAAAATAGTATTAGAGAAAAAATTACTATTACATTTATACCTACTAATCCAATTATAAGCCATTTTGTCTCTTTATTTCTAACATCATTCTCTTCTAACCAAACGTTATTTCTTTTTATCCAACCAGCAAAAAGATAACTCACTATAGGTAGAAGTACAATAATTACCATAAATATTATTTCTATATTCTCTTTTAACGAAGCTGTATTTAACCATGGAATCTGATACCCCCCAAAAAAGAGCGTAACTATAAGAGCACTTGCAGCTCCCATTGCTATATATTCACCTACGAAAAAAAGTCCAAATCGCATAGCACTATACTCAGTGTGAAATCCTCCAACAATCTCACTCTCTCCTTCTGCTATATCAAAAGGTGCACGATTTGTTTCTGCAAAAGCTGTTATAATAAAAAGTATTGCAGCAATAGGCTGAATAACAAAACCCCAAGCTGGGATAATTCCCCATATGAGTTCACCCTGATACCTAACCATATC
>CBDLTN010000049.1:0-15274 GCA_965306065.1 uncultured Sulfurospirillum sp.
CAAACTTGTAGGAACAAAAAAAGAAAAAATAATAGAGGAAATTCAAATTTTATTAGATAAAAAAGAAATTTATGAAAAAATGAGTAAAGCATATAACCCTTATGGTAATGGTAAAGCTTGCCAAAAAATAGTAAAATTTATAAAGGAAGTGTTATAGTGTTAAAGAAAAAAATATGTGTAATAGGATTGGGATATATAGGACTTCCAACAGCTGCACTTTTGGCAAGTAAAGGGTATGATGTTCATGGAGTAGATATAGTTCAAAAAACTGTAGACACTATTAATCGTGGTGAAATACATATAGTAGAACCAAAACTAGAAGCTTTTGTAAAAGTAGCTGTAAATAGTGGTAAATTGAAAGCAAATTTAAAACCTTGTATAGCAGATATTTTTATAATAGCAGTTCCAACGCCATTTAGTGATGAATTCGTGCCGAATATAGACTACATAATTAATGCTGTAAAGTCTATATCTTCCTTTGTTAAGGAAAATGATATAGTTATATTAGAATCAACTTCACCAGTTGGTACCACTGATATAATAGAAAAGACTTTAAAAGAAAAAAATGTAGATACTTCAAAACTTTTTATAGCTTATTGTCCAGAAAGAGTATTACCAGGACAGATAATGCGTGAGCTTGTGGAAAATGATAGAATTGTAGGTGGTACAACATCAAAAGCCACACAAAAGACAGTGGACTTTTATAATACTTTTGTATCTGGTGAAGTACTTTCAACTGATGCTAGAACAGCAGAGATGGCAAAACTTACTGAGAACAGTTTTAGAGATACAAATATAGCTTTTGCAAATGAACTAAGTATACTTTGTGACAAATTTTGTATAAATGTATGGGAATTAATTAGATTAACTAATAGACATCCAAGAGTAAATATTCTTCAACCTGGGGCTGGAGTAGGTGGACACTGTATAGCTGTTGATCCATGGTTTATTGTTCATGCCGGTGGGAAAGATGCAAAAATAATAAAGACTGCAAGGGAAGTAAATATATATAAAACAGAGTGGGTAATTGAAAAAATAAAAAATGAAGCTCTTATTTTTGAAAAGCAAAATGGGAGAAAAGCAAAAATTGCTTGTATGGGTCTTACCTTCAAGCCAAATATTGATGATCTTCGAGAATCACCTGCATTATTTATAACAAAAAGACTTATATCTGATGGATTAGAAATAATAGCAGTTGAACCAAATATCGAAGTTTTCAAAGATTTTCCAATAGTAGATTATAAAGTTGCAATAGAAAAAGCAGATATAATTACTTTTCTTGTTAGTCATAATGAATTTAAAGGATTAGATATCAAAACAAATTTGGATTTTTGCGGAGTATTAAATGTTTAATAATAAAAATATACTTATAACTGGTGGAACTGGAAGTTTTGGGAAAAAATACACAGAGATTATACTAAAAAAATACAAACCCAATAAAATAATTATTTTTAGTAGAGATGAGTTAAAACAATATGAAATGGCTCAAACTTTTAATGCTACATGTATGAGATATTTTATTGGCGATGTAAGAGATGAAAATAGATTAATAGAGGCTATGCATGATGTGGATATAGTGATTCATGCTGCAGCCTTAAAACATGTTCCAATTGCTGAATATAATCCTGTAGAATGTATAAAGACAAATATAGATGGTGCACAAAATGTGATTAGTGCTTCTATTAAAAATAATGTAGAAAAAGTTATTGCACTTTCAACAGATAAAGCATCAAGTCCTATTAATTTATATGGTGCCACAAAATTAGCCTCTGATAAGTTATTTGTGGCAGCCAATAATATAGTGGGAAGTAGAAAAACCAGATTTGCTGTTGTAAGATACGGTAATGTTGTAGGAAGTCGTGGTTCTGTAGTTCCTTTTTTTAAAAAGCTTATAAATGAAGGCGCAAAAGAATTACCAATAACAGATGACAATATGACTAGATTTTTAATTACGCTAGAAGAAGGAGTAAAGTTTGTTTTAAAAGGTTTTGAAAGAATGCATGGAGGAGAAATATTTATACCAAAAATACCATCAATGAAAATGATAGAATTAGCAAAATCTATTGCTCCAAATATGCCACAAAAGATTATTGGAATAAGACCTGGTGAAAAAATGCATGAAGTTATGATAACAGCTGATGATAGGGTAGTAGAATTTGATGATTACTATGTTATAACCCCTACAATACAATTTGGTTATTTTGTAGATTATAATAAAAACGCTCTTAATGAAGAAGGTAAAGACATAGGTATAGGTTTTGAATACAATTCATTTAATAATACACATTGGTTAACAAACAGTGAATTTTTAGACATGGTGGAAAAATCATAAATGAATTTTATCCCTTATGGAAAGCAATTTATTGATCAAGATGATATTGATACTGTAGTAGAGGTTTTAAAATCAGATTTTTTAACGACAGGACCGAAGGTTAAGGAATTTGAATATGGATTGAGTTCTTATTGTGGTGCAAAGTATACTGTAGCAGTTTCAAGTGGAACAGCAGCTTTACATTTAGCTTCAATGGTTTTACTTAATAAAGGTGATAAGGTTTTAACGACGCCAAATTCATTTTTAGCAACTTCAAATTCTATTTTATATGTTGGGGCATTGCCTGTATTTGTCGATATTCAAAAAAATGGCAATATTAACTTAGATTTATGTGAAGAAGAATTGAAAAAAGATTTATCCATTAAAGCAATTTACGTAGTTTCTTTTTCTGGTAATATGGTAGAACAAGAAAAGTTAAAATATTTAAAACAAACATATAATATAAAAATATTAGAAGATAATTCACATGCAATAGGCGCAATGTACAAGGGTATAAAAGCAGGAAGTTGTATAAATAGCGATATTTCTATATTTTCTTTTCATCCTGTAAAACATCTTACTACAGCAGAGGGTGGTGCAATTACAACAAATTCAAAAGAAATGTATGAAAAACTTTTAATTCTAAGAGCTCATGGAATGATAAAAACTCCTGGGATGAAGCCATGGGAATATAAAATGCAAGAGTTAGGGTATAATTATAGAATTACTGATATTCAATGTGCTCTTGGTTTATCTCAAATATCTAAATTAGATAATTTTATAAAAAGAAGAATTGAAATTGCAAAACAATATGATAAATTTTTTGAAAATACAATAGTAAAACCTTTATATAAATTTGATGGGAAGTCTTCTTATCATTTATATGTGGTATATATTGATTTTTCAAAACTTTTAATTACAAAAGAAAAATTATTTATCAAATTAAGAGAAAAAAATATTGGTATTCAAGTCCATTATATACCTATTAATAAACAATCATATTATAAGTCATTAGGTTATGGAAATGAATATACACCTATGATGGATAAATATTACAAAGAGTGTTTTTCTTTACCAATGTATCCTCTTTTAAGTAACAAAGACCAAAACTATATAGTTAATAATTTAATGGAACTTTTAAATGCATAAGGATGCGGTGACAAGTATATCAACAAGAGGTGGAAGTAAAAGAATATCTGAAAAAAATATAAAAAACTTTTGTATTCAACCTTTAATACTATACTTTATTAAAGCATTTTTTGATTTAAAACTTTTTAATAAACATAAGAGATATAAAAAGCTAACTAAACAAACTATAGGTGATGTACTACTAAATCAAATCATAAAATTTGCATTTGAAATTAAAAAAGTATCATGTCTAAAAGCAGAGGTATATAATACAAACTATTCTGCAATAAAACTTTATAGCAGATTTGGTTTTGAAATTATAAAAAATAATGGGACTATGTTAACAATGGAGCTGACTTGTGAAAATTGGTAATTTTGATTTAATAAATGATGGTGTTTTTATAATTGCTGAACTTTCAGCAAACCATAATGGCAACCTTCAAAATGCTCTAGATACTATAAAAGCAGCAAAAGAGATAGGTGCTAATGCTATAAAACTTCAAACATATACAGCTGATACTTTAACACTTGATTGCGATAAAGATGATTTTATCATCAAGGGAGGAACTCTTTGGGATGGTAAAAAATTATACGATTTATATAAAGAGGCCTATACTCCTTGGGAATGGCACAAAGAGTTGTTTGAATATGCAAGAAGTTTGGATATAGATATATTTTCAACTCCATTTGATAAAAGCGCAGTTGATTTTTTAGAACAGTTTAATCCAACTTGTTACAAAATAGCGAGTTTTGAAATCACTGATTATGAATTGGTAAAATATACAGCAAGCAAAGGTAAACCTATAATTATCTCAACAGGAATTGCCACCAAAGAAGAGATAAAAGATATAGTAAATATATGTCATGAAGTTGGTAATGAAAATATAGTTCTTCTAAAGTGTACTAGTGCATACCCTGCACCACTTGAAGATGCCAATCTAAATACAATCCCTGATTTAGCAAAAACATTTGATGTCATTTCAGGTTTTTCGGATCATACTTTAGGAACTACCGCACCAATAGCTGCTGTAACATTGGGTGCAAAGATAATAGAAAAACATTTTATCTTAGATAAGAACATTGGTGGGGCTGATGCTGATTTTTCGCTTGATGTTAAAGAGTTCAAAGAGATGATAGACGCAATAAGAAAAACAGAAAAACTTTTAGGAAAAATAGACTACACTATGAATAAAAGAAAAGAAAAAAGCAGAGCTTTTTCACGCAGTCTATACATAAGTAAAGATATAAAAAAGGGAGAACCCTTTAGTGAAGAAAATATAAAAAGTGTAAGACCTGGGTTTGGATTACATCCAAAATATTTAAAAGATATATTAGGTAAATTTGCACATAGAGATATAGAGTTTGGGACTCCTCTTGCTCTTAAAGATATGAAAGGAATATAAATGGGACAAAGCGTAAAAGAATTACATAAAAAAAGAGTCAAAATGTGGGATGAAAGTATAGCAAACCACGCAAAATATATAAATAAAGAAAGTGGTCTTTTTGAAACAAAATGGGTAGAACATAGAGTTTGCCCAGTATGTGAAAAAGATAACTATATAAAGATTTTCCAAAAAGAGGGTGGTGAATACGTTAAGTGTTTAGAGTGTTCCATGATTTATGCAAATCCTGTTTTTACCAATGATGCTTTAACCGATTATTATCAAAACAATCATACAGAACAATCAGAAGTAGTAGAATCTGATACTGATAATTTTTACGTAAATCTTTATAATCAAGGTTTAGATTCTATAGAAAAAACTTCAAAAGCAGGTAAAATATTAGATATAGGATGTTCTTCTGGAACATTTCTAGATACTGCAAAAAAAAGAGACTGGCAGACTAATGGAGTAGAATTAAACCAAAAAGAATTTGAATTTACTCAAAAAAAGGGTCATATTGCATATAATGAGCTTCTTGAAAATATACCTTTTAGAGAAAAATTTGATGCTATTAGTATGTGGGATGTGTTTGAACATATAAGAAACGGAGAAGATTATCTAAACCAGATGAAAAATCTACTTAATAAAAATGGCGTTATATTCTTGCAGATTCCTAGTTCAGACTCACTTGCAGCTAAAATTCTTCAAGAAAAATGTAATATGTTTGATGGCTTAGAACATGTAAATCTATATGGTGTTGAGACAATAAAGCTTTTGTCTAAAAAATGTGGTCTAAAAGTTTTAAGTTTAAGTACTGTTATTTCAGAAATTGGCGTTATTAATAACTTTTTAGGATATGAACACCCTTATTTTGGCTCAACTACAAATAAAGAGTTTATACCAAATATGATAGATGAAAAGACATTACACGAAAAGCTCATGGGTTATAAACTCCAAGTAGTTTTAGGAAAAGCGTAATGAATTTTTGTACAAAATGTGTAATGCCAGACACTAAACCAGATCTACATTTTGATGAAAATGGCGTTTGTGATGCTTGTCGCTCACAAGAATCTAAAAACTTAGAGATAGACTGGGAAAAAAGAGAAAAAGAGTTTTTAGAGTTAGTAAAAAGATATAAAACTCACCCTGACTATGATTGTATCATTGGAGTAAGTGGTGGTAAAGACTCTACTTATCAAGTAATAAAAGCAAAAGAGTTAGGTCTAAATCCTCTTTGTGTATGTTTTGAACCAACAATTCCAACCAAAATTGGAAGAAAAAACCTTGAAAACCTAAACAAATTAGGTGTTGATCTGATTCATATAAAAAGAAATCCTATTGTTTACAAAAAATTAGCACGTGAAGCATTTCAAAGAACAGGTGACAATGAATGGCAAAACCACTTAGGAATCTTCACAACTGTTCCAAAATTGGCAGTTAATTTCAATATTCCTCTTATTATCTGGGGAGAAAGTCCACAAATAGAGTATGGAGGCCCTGCAACAAGTAAAGATAGAAACGTACTAGACAGACAATGGCTTGAAGAGTTTGGTGGGCTTCTTGGAAACCGTATTTCAGATATGATAGGAGTTGATGGCCTTACAAAAAGAGATTTGTCACTTTATACTTATGCAAGTGATGAAGATATACATAGAGTTGGAGTAACTGGATTGTTTTTGGGTTATTATTTCAAGTGGGATTTAAGAGAAGTCCTAAAAAAATCAAAAGAGTATGGTTTTAGTGTTTCTGAACGACCAGTAGAAACAACTTATGAAAACTTTGAAAACTTAGACTGTTATAGTAACCATCTTCATGATTATCTAAAATATGTAAAATATGGTTTTGGAAGAGCAACTGATAATGCTTGTTTAGATATACGTCTTGGTTATATAAGCCGTGAAGAAGGTGTTCGTTTAGTAAATAAATATGATGGTAATTTACCGAAACTAGCTATAAAAGAATACCTAAAATATACTGGTTTTACACAAAAAGAGTTTGACAAAATAGTAGATTCATATACAAATAAAAAGATATTTTTAAGAGATGAAAATAGAAATTTTATAAGAGATATCGATGGCTCACTTGTAAGAAAAGATGAATACATTGTCAAATAAAATAGCAATTATAGATTATGGTATGGGCAATCTACGCTCAGTACGAAAAGCTTTAGAAAAAATAGGACAAGAGAGTATCATCACAAATAACCATGATGCAATTAAACAATCAGACAAGATAATCCTACCAGGCGTTGGAGCTTTCAAAGATGCTATGACTAATCTACATAAACTTGGTCTAGTTGAGATTTTAAATCAAGAAGTTATAGAGAAAAAGAAACCATTTTTAGGTATCTGTTTAGGTATGCAGCTTATTGCTAAAAGCAGCGAAGAGTTTGGTAATACAACAGGACTTGGCTGGATAGATGCAAAAATAGTTAAGTTTCCAAAGTCAGCTTTAAAGATACCTCATATTGGTTGGAATGAAGTGAATTTCATAAATCCTACTAAACTCTTTAATAACATACCTAATAAAAAAGATTTTTATTTTGTACATTCATATTATTTTGATACAGATGAAAAATATGGCATAGGAAGATGTAACTACGGTATAGATTTTGTATGTGCTATTCAAAAAGAGAATATTTTTGCAACACAGTTTCATCCTGAAAAAAGTCAAACTTATGGACTAGAAATTTTGAAAAACTTTGCAAAGGATGATATATGTTAAAACATAGAGTTATCCCTTGTGTTTTATTAAAAGATTGGCAACTTGTTAAAAGTATACAATTTGGTTCATTTAGAACCATAGGACATCCAACTTCAACAGTCAGAATTTATAATTCAAGAGATGTAGATGAGCTTATAGTTCTTGATATTGATGCTAGTTTAAATAATGAACCAATAAACACGGAACTCATAACAGATATGTCTGATGAGTGTTTTATGCCTCTTACTATTGGAGGAGGTATAAAAACTATCAAAGATGTTTATACAGTTTTAGGAGCTGGTGCTGACAAGATTAGTATAAACTCTGAGGCTATTAAAAATCCCTCTTTTATTAAAGAGATTGCAACTATCTTTGGCTCACAATGTGTAGTTTGCTCAATAGATATCAAAAAGGTTGATGGAGAGTATAGAGTTTATTCAAAAAAAGATGGTATTTTAGATATAAGTCCTATCGAACTTATAAAAGAGTATGAAAAACAAGGGGCAGGAGAGATTCTTCTAACTTCAGTTGATTTTGAAGGTATGGCAAAAGGTTATGATATAGAATTAATTAAAGTTATATCTAAAGAGATACAAATACCTATCATCATAAATGGTGGCATGGGGAAACCAAGCGATGGTGTAGAAGCATTAAAAAATGGAGCTGACGCACTAGCATCGGCATATATTTTTCATTTCTCACAATACACGCCAAATGATATAAAAGAAGAATTAAAAAGATATAATTTCCCAGTAAGATTACAATAAGGATACAAAATGACAGCAGATATAACAACTAAAGCAATACAAACTTTTCAAGAAAACTTAAAATATTTTGAAGAACACCATAAACCAATTTATGACAAAATAGCCTTACTAAATGCATTAATCGAAGAGGGAAAATATATAGAACAATATGCTTTAGAGTATAAAGAAGAAGGTTATTTTGATATTTTAGAACTCTCTTCAAATGAATTTTTGTATAAAGAAAATAGTTTAAATCATGCCAAAAGAATGTTAAACCTAGTTGATTTAAAAAGAACAGGAGCTATCTTTAAAGCACAAAAATTAAATCTGGCAAATGAAAAACAAGCTGAATTAATAGACAAAAGTGAACTGTCTTTTCATAACTCATTATGGGCAACTATAAAATTGACTAATTATGTTAGCAGTCATGCAACACCAGAAACTCATATGAACAAAGTAACAAAAACAATTTTTTTAGAAATTGGTTTAGGTTTACATATAGAAAAAGTTATTAAAAAATTAAATTCACAGGTAGCCTTTATAAAAGAAAAGAACCTTGAAACATTTAGACTTTCATTATTTGTTACAAATTATAAAAATTTGGCTAAAACTTGCCTTTTATACTTTTCTATTACTAATAATGAAAACGAAGAAAGAGAAAATTTTATACAGTTTTTAGATAAGGGAAATAATTATAATTTACATATAAAACATATTCCTTTTACAACAAATTATCAGTCAGACCTTCAAAAATTACAGTCGCACGTTTTATCTCAAAGTTATATTGCATATGGATATAGTGCTATGTTACTTAGATATATCGATTCTACTAAATACTTAACTAGAGGCTATTCTTTTTTAAATATAAATAAAAGATATACAAACAACACTTTATCAGAAAAACCAATTTTATTTCTTTTTTCTGGTCCATCAACTTTAAAAAATATTTCTTGGATAAAAGCGAACAGAGAAAGATTTATAGTCGTTACTGCACTATCTACATGTAAACTCCTAGATAGTCATAACATAAATCCTGATATAGTAATGCATATTGATCCTGGAGAAAATACTTCTTTATTATTTAAAGGTATTGATACTGCAAAATACTTTGAAAACATTACAGTTATACTTTCATCTAACGTAGATGAAACAACTATATCAAGATTTAATAGTTCAAAAGTTCATCTCATTGAACAAGGAACTAAATATAAAAAGGGATTTGGACAATTTACTGCTCCAAGTGTAGGCGAATATACTTACGGATTATTTCTCATATTTGGTGCAACCAATATTTTTATGTTAGGAATAGATTTAGCATTAGATAGTGAAACATATCAAAGTCACGGCGAATATCATCCGTTTGATACAAAAGGAGAAATAAACGATAAGAACCCTTCTCTTGACCCTAATACTTCAGTAAGCTTAATAAAAGGGAATTTTGCAAAAGAAGTTCCATCAAATTCAGTATATAAAATATCAATATTTCAATTTGGACGATTCACAGATATGTTTAAAAGTGAAACTCAAAATGTATATAACTTAAGTAATGGTGCTTACTTAAAAGGAGCAGAACCTCTGAAAACTGAAAAGTTTAATTGGGATAAATTTACGAAACTAGATCCTATAAAAATACAAAAAGAATTAGATGATTTTTTTATTAAGATAGGTTCAAATGATTTTAATAGCGAAGATAAAGGGCAATTAAAATATCAAATAAAAGAAGCTAAAAAGTTAGAAAAACTTATAAAAGCTTTTAAAAAGAAAAAATTTCTGAATTACTCCATATATTTAGACTCTTTATCAACTTTTTCTTGGAATTTAAGTGATATGGAATATAAAACAAACTCTGACTTGGCACAGGTTTACTATGAATACTTCCCTATTGTTCTTAGTTATATTTTTGACTTATTCAACACCAAAGAACTTAAAACTCCAAATAAACATGTTATAAACATAAATAGTATTTTAACAAATCAATTGCTAAAAATGTCTTCACTATATATATCTAAATTAGAGGCAGTATTATTACCGCCTCTAAAAAAGTAAAGTTGCTTAGCAACTTTACTTAATTATCACTATTGTAATAATCTTAGAACATTTTGTTGAACAGCATTTGCCTGACTCATAGCATAACTTCCTGATTGAGCAAGAATATTAAACTTAGAGAAAGCAGCTGATTCTGCAGCAAAGTCAACATCACGGATATTTGATTCCGCAGCTTTAACATTTACCTGAGTAACAGAAATGTTATTGATAGTTGAAACAACTTGATTTTGAACAGAACCCAGGTCTGATCTAATTGTATCAAGATTACCAATTGCAGCACTTAAAGTATCTATTGCTTTCATAGCACCATCAAGTGTTGTTACATCTATATCTGCCAAACTAGTAAACTCAGTATTACTAAGAGCTACACTATTACGATCTCCTGCATTTGGTGCAAGTTTTGAATTTGACTCAATTTGTCCCAGAACAGCACCTGTACTAGTGTCACCTTTTAACATAGTCATATCTTCTGTTAAGTAGATATCACCTGTAGTAACTAAGTCACTTGATAGTACTGTACCCGCAGAAATTGGTATAGATCCGCCAGCTTGCGCAGCTGTTAAATCTTGATTTATAGTTGTTCCAGCTTTAAAAACAGTTCCTGTTTTCAATAAACTTCCAGCTTTAATTTGCATATCTTGATTTAAAGTTATATCTGCATCTGTTCCTACTGAACCACCTATAGTAGAATTTTCTTTAAGAACACTACCTGTATTAAGAGTTGAACCAGTTTTTAACTCTGTTTCTGCAGTTGTAGTATAGTTTCCTGCACCAGACAATTTTAAATCATCACCTAAAATTGTTCCTGCTTTCATTTCTGATAATGATGCAATTGTACTACCAGCTTTCAATGTCATATCAGTAACTACTGTTGCAGTACCAGTTGTAGCTATATCAGCTCCTACTACTGTTCCTACAGCTAAAGTAGTTGCAGATGCTAGTACAGCAACTGAAGTACCTACAGTATCAACACTCATTGTCATATCTTTACCAAGAGTAACAGTCTCTGTATCACCAAATGTAACTGATGTTGTTAGAGTTGTTCCTGCTTTATAATTTACTCCACCAATAGCCATGTCTTGTTGTAAAACAGTACCTGCATCAAACTTAGTTCCTGTTGTTAGTGTAGTACCTGCTTTTAATAACATATCACTACTCAATGTAGTTGCTGAAGCTACTACTATTTCTGCACCCAGTGTTGAACCATCTTCAACAACCGTACCACTTCCTAAAGTTGAACCAGCAGCTATTAAAGCATCTCCTGCTAAAGCAGTACCACTTAAATCAACAGAAGCTGTAAGTGTTACACCAAACTTAGAACCAGCAGCTATTGTACTACTAGCTTCTATAGTACTACCTATTGCCAATGTTGAATCTTGAATTGTAGTTAATCCAGAAGAAATAGTAATATCTGCACCAGCAGCAGTACCAAGTTCAGCACCTTCTATCTGAAATGTAGAAGAACCTGCTTGAACCACTTCAAGATTACCCATAGTACTTAAGTCTTTACCTGTACTAGTTGTAACTCCTGAAAGGTCACCTTCAACATTTATAGCACGTCCATCTGTTGATGATAACATAATTCTACCATCTTCAGTTTTTGTAGCTTGTACACCTGTTTGTGTAGTTTTGGCATTGATTGCATTTGTTAATGTTCCATCAACATCATTTGCTGAAACATTAATAGAACCAATATTAATTCCATTTATAGAAAAATCAGCACCAGTAACACCAGCAGTAATTGCTTCAGTAGTTGATTCAACAACAGCTTTAGCACTAATGCCAGTTTCACCTGTATACTTATTGATCTGATCAGCAACAGCACCCATACCATTTGCAGGGTCATTATTTGCTTGAAGGTTAATTGGTTCAAGTGTAATACTTTTACCAGTAGTTGCGCTCTTCAATGTCAACTGGTTTTCACCCATCTTGTTGATATCTAATGTCGCACGACTTGTTTGACCAATTTGACTTGTCTCAGCAGAAGCAACAGATACTTTAACACTCTCATTCGCATTTGCACCCATTTGGAACTCTTTGTTTGTAAAAGTACCAGAAAGAAGTTTTTGACCATTAAAAGAAGTAGTTTTTGCAATAACATCCAACTCTTCCATTAATCTGTCAATATCTTTTTGAATAGCAAGACGTGAAGAAGTATTTTGACCATCACTTGCAGCTTGAACAGCTTTAGTTTTGATCGTATCAAGAATATTTGAGTACTCACTAAGAGCACCATCCGCAGTTTGGATAAGACCGATAGCATCGTTACCATTAGAAACAGCTTGTCCAAGTGAACTTGCTTGTGACTTAAGTGCATTAGCAATTGCCAAACCAGATGCATCATCCGCAGCTTTGTTGATTCTAAGTCCTGAACTTAACTTCGCAAGCGAGTTGTCCAAGTTTCTGTTGTTCATCGTAGCCGCTGTGTGAGCGTTTAACGCCGCCGTGTTCGTGTTTATTCTAAAACCCATGATAAATCCTTTTATCTATTTGATTTTCAGTGGCATCCTTGCCATTGATATATACAAAATCGGACACTAGAAAAAAAACTTTATAGGCAATATTGTTTTTTTTTGCTACAATTCAAAAAACGTTTATAATAAAAGTACATATATAGGTATAGAATGAAAAATTTAATAATAGTGGAGTCACCCACTAAAGTAAAAACAATAAAAACCTTTTTAGGTAAAGAGTATGCTGTCGTTGCATCAAAAGGACATATACGTGATTTACCAAAGAGTAGTTTTGGTATCAAAATAGAAGATGGGGTATTTATTCCTGAATATAGAACTCCTAGAGACCATTCAAAAGTAGTAAAAGAGATAAAAGATTTAGCAAAAAAAGCTGAAACTATCTATATCGCGACGGATGAGGATCGTGAAGGTGAGGCTATAGGCTTTCATATTGCTACTGCAATTGGAAAAAACCCAGAAGAACTTCCTCGTATAGTTTTTCACGAGATTACAAAAACAGCTATTCAACACGCACTTGACAATCCTAGAAAACTAGACTTTTCAAGTATCAATGCTCAACAGACAAGACGTTTACTAGATAGAATAGTAGGTTACAAACTCTCTCCTTTATTGGCTTCAAAGATTCAAAAAGGCCTTAGTGCTGGACGTGTACAAAGCTCTACTTTAAAAATAGTAGTAGATAGAGAAAAAGAGATACGTGCTTTTAAACCTGTTGAATTTTGGTCAATAGATGGGGTATTTGATAAAAATATAGAATCAATCTTAACTTCATTTGACGGTGAAAAGATAGAAAAAATGACTATTTCAAATGGTGATCGTGCCAAAGAGATAAAAACTAGACTTGACGCTGAATCTTTTAAGGTTCATGCGATTGAGAGAAAAGAGAGAAAAAGCTCTCCTAGTCCAGCTTTCATGACTTCAACTCTTCAGCAAACTGCATCAAGTTCTCTTGGATACTCTCCAAAGAAAACAATGATGATAGCACAAACTCTTTATGAAGGTGTAAAAACTCACAAAGGCACAATGGGTGTTATCACTTATATGAGAACTGACTCATTAAGTGTTGCAAAAGAGGCTATAGAAAGTGCTAGAGAGCAAATTTTAAGTAGTTATGGGAAAAAATATCTACCAGAATCGCCTAAATACTATAAGTCAAAAAGCAAAGGAGCTCAAGAAGCACATGAGGCAATTCGCCCTACTTCTTTAGATTTTACTCCTATTATTGCAAAAGATTATCTAAAACCAGATGAGCTTAAACTCTATTCACTTATATATAATAGATTTTTAGCTTCTCAAATGAACTCTGCAAAGTTTGAATCTCAAAGTATCATATTTAAAAGTGATAGTGGAGAGTTCAAAGCAAGCGGTAGAAAACTACTTTTTGATGGATTTTATAGAGCTTATGGAGTAAGTGATAAAGACAAACTTCTCCCTGATTTGGAACTAAATCAAAGCATAGATTTGAGTAAACTTGAAGCAAACCAACACTTTACTGAACCTCCTTCACGTTATAGTGAAGCAAGTCTTATTAAAAAGATAGAGAGCTTAGGAATTGGACGACCTTCAACATATGCTCCAACTATTTCAACACTTGTTGCAAGAACTTATATAAGCATAGAGAAAAAACAACTCATTCCTAGTGAAAACGCTTTTACAGTAATAGATCTTCTAGAGAAACATTTTGCAGAGATAGTTGATTCTTCTTTTACTTCAAATATGGAAGAGACTCTAGATTTAATCGCAGAAAACAAAGAAGATTGGCAAAAAGTTTTAAGTGATTTTTATGAACCTTTTATGAAAAAAGTTGCAGATGGAAAAGAGAATATAAAAAGTCTTAAAGTAGTAGTACCCACAGGTGAAGATTGCCCTGATTGTGGAAACCCTCTAGTAAAAAGAAAAGGACGTTTTGGTGAGTTTATCAGTTGTAGTACTTTTCCAAAATGTAAATATACTAAAAACTTAGGAAAAACAGAGAAAAAGCCTCAAATCATATTGTCTGTTAAGTGTCCTGATTGTGGTGGTGATATAGTTGAACGTATGTCACGTCGTGGTAAGTTTTTTGGATGCGGAAACTATCCAAAATGTAAATTTATCGCTAACTTTGAACCAACAGACAAAAAATGTCCAGAGTGTGAAGGCATGATGGGCAAAAAAGAGCTTAAAACAAAAAGATATTATGAATGTTTTAAATGTAAACACAAAGAAGAGTTTTAATGACTGTCTTTTTATGCTCTATTTGTAATGTTTCAAGCGGAAGTTGCAATGAAGACTGCAAATTTTGTACACAAAGCATAAAGCATGGGGCAGATATAGAGCGATACTCTTACAAAGATATATCGCAAATTGTAAAAGAAGCAAAAAGAAATAGAGAAAGAGGAGCAACTGGTTTTTGTCTAGTAACATCAGGCAAGGGACTTACAGAAAAAAAGTTAAAGTTTATATGTGAAGCTACTCGTGCAGTTTTAAAACAGATACCAGATTTTA
>CBDLTN010000050.1:0-15050 GCA_965306065.1 uncultured Sulfurospirillum sp.
AAAGAGGGTGGACTTGGAGTAAAAAGTTCTGTTGGAACTGGCTATTATGAAGATCGTAAGTATAGTGCAAAAGATATAAATGCAAGACCATTACACTCAGAAAACTTTTACTCCACAAAAGGTCTTAATGCTGTTATAGAAAATACAAAAAAGATTGCTGATGGTAATCCAATAGCAGTAAATATACTTTATGCTAGTAATGATTATGAAAGAATTGCAAGAGATGCTTGTGCTGCTGGAATAGACATTATTATAACAGGAGCAGGGCTTCCTACGAATATGCCTGAATTTACTGAAAATTATCCGGATGTTGCATTAGTTCCTATTGTATCATCTGCAAAAGCGCTTAAGATTATTTGTAAAAGATGGACTAAAAGATACAATAGGCTTCCTGATGCTATTGTTGTTGAAGGTCCACTTAGTGGCGGGCATCAAGGATTTACATATGAGCAGTGTAAACAAGATGAGTATCAATTAGAAAATTTAATAAAACCTATCAAAGAAGAGATAAAAAAATGGGGCGACTTTCCTTTGATAGCAGCTGGTGGAGTTTGGGATAAAGTTGATATTGAACGTATGATGGAACTTGGAGCTGATGGTGTTCAAATGGGAACTCGTTTTATTGGAACTCATGAGTGTGATGCACATGATAGCTTTAAAGAAGTTATTTTAGGCTCAACAGAAGATACAATAAAACTTATAAAATCTCCAGTTGGTTATCCTGCTCGTGGGATAAGAACAAATTTAATAGAGTTAGTTGAAAAAAGAGAAGGTCCAGCAGTTAAATGTATAAGCAACTGTGTAGCTCCTTGCCATCGTGGTGTTGAAGCGAAAGAAGTTGGATACTGTATTGCTGATAGACTTTCAGATGCTTATTTAGGTAGAAAAGATACAGGACTGTTTTTTACAGGAGCAAACGGATATAAGTTAAATGAAATAATAAGTGTTAAGGATTTAATCAATAAGTTGATAAATGGCGAAAATAGTTAGATTACTATTTGTAGTTTTATTTACATGTAGTACACTTATGGGTGCTACAAACTATACAAAAGAGTTGCTCTCTTATGATAAAAAGATTGAAACTTCCAATGATGATGAACTCTTAAGGGTTCATCATGCTCTTAAAAGTATTTATATTCACTCTATTGTGAATAATGATAGTACACTGAAAAAAGAAACACTTAAAAGACTTGTTAAAACTTCAAACATATTAAAAATTGATTCAACAGGGTATTCAAAAGAGTTATCTACTATACAAAAAACTACTATCAAGAAAAAACCTACTGTAAAAAAGAAAAAAAAGATTGTTCCAAAAAAGAAAGCTGTTGTAACTACAAAAAAGGTTATTAAACATAGCAAATATTTGCCAAATTTAAAATCTATCTCAAATACTGGTGATAGACTAATTTTGAAATTTGATAAAAAAATAACTACTAAAGATGTCAAATCTTTTCAATTAGGTAGTAAGAGTAGTTTTCGTGAAGTTTTTGATATAAAGGCAGTTATACCTTTTGTACCTCAGATAAAGATTCCAAAAGTATTGGATGATTTAAGAATTGCTCAATACGATAATAAAACTTTAAGAATTGTTTTTCAAAGAAACTCTATGTTAAAATCAAAAATAGTTGTAAAGGGTAGCAAAGTAGAGATAGCATATAGTGCTAAAAAGAAGACAATAAAAAAAGTAAAGATAGAAAAAAGCTATGATAAGTTTACAAAAAAATTAGCATCAAAAAAAATTATAGTGATAGACGCTGGACATGGTGGAAAAGATGCAGGAGCAGTAGGAACAAGAACAAAATATGAAAAAACAGCAGTTTTACAGCTCTCATTAAAAACAGGTAGAATACTTAAAAAAAGAGGTTATAGAGTCTATTATACAAGAACAAAAGATAAATTTATAAAACTAAGAGATAGAACAAAATATGCAAATAAAAAAGGTGCAGATTTGTTTTTATCTATTCATGCTAATGCTTCTAGAAAAAAATCACTACACGGGGTTGAAACTTATTTTCTCTCACCAGCAAGAAGCAAAAGAAGTAAAAATGTAGCTGCTAAAGAGAATCAATCAGATATACAGGAGATGAATTATTTTTCAAAACAGACTTTTTTAAATGTTTTTAATAGAGAAAAAATAATACAAGCTAATAAGCTTGCTTTAGATGTTCAACAAGGTATGTTGAACCGAGTAAAAAGCAAGTATGGTGGAGTAAGAGATGGTGGAGTAAGAGAAGCACCGTTTTGGGTATTAGTAGGTGCTCAAATGCCAGCAATATTAATTGAAGCTGGATATATCTCAAATAAAACTGAAAGAACAAGAATTTTTAATTCTCATTATCAAAATCTTATGGCAAATGGAATTGCTGATGGAATAGACAGTTATTTTTTAAAGAATGAATATTAGTTTATAAAGATTATATTATAGCCATGTATATTGCCACTCCTAAGAGTAGCAAAGTAAAGAAATATTTTTGTAAATTAAATATTTTCTTATTTGCAATGAGTTTTCTAAGATTTGATCCAAAAATAGCCCAAATGGAATTTCCTATTAAAAACATTAACATTGATAAAATACTTAATAGTATAATACCTTCAGTATTGTCACTTTGAGTTTTAAACTGAGAAAACATAAGAATTAATGTCATATAAACTTTTGGATTTAGAAAGCTAAGAGTTAAGCCTGTAAAAAAACTAAGAGGAATATTTTTTTCTCCTAGTTTCATATTTAGAATTTTCCAAGATAAAAATAATAGATAACAAATCCCTGCATATTTTATAATCTCATAACTTATTGGGTACTGTATAAAGAGTTTAGATAATCCAAATCCAAGTATTAATGCCTGTATAGTAAAAGCAATATTAAGACCAGCTATAAGTTTAAAAGAGTTTTTAAAACCATTTGTTGTTCCAATAACAGCAAGTGTTATATTAACAGGACCAGGAGTCCATGCAAGTGGAATTATAAAAGCTAGAAAAATAGACAAAAAGTCCATTATATATTTGCTATAAACTCTTGCATTTCAGACACTACAGCTTCAATTTTTTTCTCACCACTAATTTTATGTAGTATATTTTTAGAGGTATAAAAGTCTTGTATACCCTTTAAAGGAGTATTGTAAACTTCCATGCGATTTTTAAAAACTTCTATATTATCATCAGCTCCACGGTTTCTTCCAAGAACTCTATCCATTGCAGTTTCTTGGCTTACTACTACTTCTATAACAGATTTTAAAGTGATGTTTTTTTCATTTTTTAAAATACTGTCTAATCCCATCATTTGCTCATCACTTCTAGGATAACCATCTATTAGAATAGTATTACATGTAGAAGTATTAATAGCTTTTACTATAGTATCAAGTGCTACTTTAACAGGAACAAGTTCACCCGCACTCATACGTTTGCCTATAATAGTCCCAAGTTCACTTCCACTAGCAACTTCTGCACGAAGTAGCTCACCAGTTGAATAGTGAGCTATATTTTCATTTTGTTCTGCAATTATCTGGGCATCTGTTGTTTTTCCACTTCCTGGAGCACCAATAATTAGAAATAGTGATTTCATTATGCTTTTGGTTTCTCTCTTAGTCTAATTCCTAAATCTCTAAGTTGGTCATTATCTACACTACTAGGAGCTTGAGTTAGAAGACACTGTGCTTTTTGAGTTTTAGGGAAAGCTATAACATCACGAATAGATTCACTTCCAGTTAGAAGCATAATAAGACGGTCAAGTCCCATTGCAAGTCCACCATGAGGAGGCGCACCAAATTTTAATGCATCTAGTAAAAATTCAAATTTCTCATTTGCTTCTTCTTCACTGATACCTAATAGTTCAAATACTTTCTTTTGCATATCTTGTTTATGAATTCTCATACTACCACCACCAAGCTCAACTCCGTTTAGAACGATATCATAAGCAATACTTTCCATCTCATCCAGAGGAGCATTTATATCTTTTGGTTGAGTAAAAGGATGATGAAGAGCTTTAACTTTTCCATCTACAATTTCAAACATGTCAAAGTCAACAACCCATACAAACTCAAAAGTACCTGCAGGAATTATGTCCATAAGTTCTGCTAGATAAATTCTAAATCTTCCCATGTAATCAAGCACTAATGATTTTTCGCCAGCACCAAAGAAAATTGCATCGCCAACTTTAAGGTCACTTATTTTTATAATCTCTTCTAAATCAGCTTCACTAAAGAATTTTGTAAGCGGACCTTTTAGTCCATCTTCTTTCATTTGAAAATATCCAAGTCCACTTGCACCAAATTTTCTTACATACTCTTCAAAACCTTTCATTTGACGTTTTGAGAAAATATTGTCTCCATTTGGAACTTTTAGAGCTTTGATTCTGTTTTTCTTTTTATCTTTAGCGATGTTACTAAAAATTTCATTTTCACAATTAGCAAATACGTCCATAACATCTACCATAGCTAAGTCATATCTTAAGTCTGGTTTATCAGAACCATATTTTTCCATAGCATCTTTATATCTAATTCTATTAAATGGAGTCTGTACTTCATGACCTGCTGCTTTAAAAACATCTACAAGAAGATCTTCTGTTACTCTTATAACATCTTCTTGGTCACAAAAACTCATCTCTATATCTATTTGAGTAAATTCTGGTTGTCTATCAGCTCTTAAATCTTCATCTCTAAAACATTTTGCAATTTGAAAGTATCTATCAAATCCAGAACACATAAGTAGTTGTTTGAAAAGTTGTGGAGATTGTGGAAGTGCAAAAAATTCCCCGTTATGAACACGACTTGGTACAAGATAGTCTCTTGCTCCTTCAGGCGTTGATTTTGTAAGGATTGGAGTTTCTACTTCTAGAAATCCATTTTTATCAAGTAGGTTTCTTGCTGCTATTGTTGCTTTACTTCTTAGTTTAAAAGTCTCATATGCTTTTGCATTTCTAAGGTCTAGGAATCTATACTTTAATCTTACATCTTCACCAACTTTGTTATCACCAATAACAAATGGAACTGGTTCACTAGCATTTTCTACAATAAGTTCTTCAACCACTACTTCAATTTTACCAGTTTTTAGTTTAGGGTTTTCAAGTCCTTCACCTCTAGCTCTAATTGTTCCTTTGGCTCTTAGAACGAATTCATCTCTAACACCATTTGCTACTTCGTGAGCTTGTTTGCTATCTGCTGGATCACATACTAGTTGAATTAACCCGCTTTTATCACGAAGATCTATAAATATAATCCCACCATGGTCTCTGTCGTTGTTACTCCAACCACAAAGTTCTACTTTTTCACCTATGTTTTTTTCACTTAAATCTGTACAATAATGACTTCTCAAAATATATCCTAACATCATGTTTTTTTAAAGGCTTTAGTATATCTAAAGCTTACTTGTTTTTAGTTTATAGTAAGTTTATCTATGTTAGGATTTCAAAAAAAGTGGTTAAATGCAAGAGTATTTTGTCTTTATTATGGTGTTATTGATTCTAATCGGAGCAATATTTTTACTTTTTGCAATCACTCCTATCAAAAAAGTTTCTAATCTTTTAAGAGATGAGGCACTTCAGTTTAGATGGAATATTTTAAAATTTCTAGTTATACTTTTTATAATTGGCTATCTCTATTATTCTTATGAGTATTGGTCATATTATAGCAAAAAAGACAGTGTTAATTTTGTTGTTCCTTTGATATTTTTCTTTGGAGGAGTATTCGTTTACTTAGTTGGATTACTAGCTTCTACTACTGCTCAAGATATAATTAAAATTGCTTCTTTAGAGCGAGAAAATATAACTGATGAACTTATGCAAATTCACAATAGAAGACATTTTGATAAAAAATTAAAAGAAAAAATTTTACTATCATCAAGATACTCTTTACCTTTGTCTCTTTTAATTATTGATTTAGATAATTTTAAAAGAGTCAATGACTCTTACGGACATCTAATAGGAGATTCCGTTCTACAAGGCGTAGCAAAAATCATAAAAGAAGTTGTTCGTGATGTAGATATAATAGCAAGATATGGAGGAGAAGAGATAGCCATAATCACTCCAAACATAGATATAAACCAAGCTACAGCTTTAGCCCAAAGAGTAAGAGAAAAGATTGAATGTACTGATATTTCAATAGAGTGTTCAACAATTCAATCTTTAAAAGTTACTGTTAGTATTGGTGTTGCAAGTTTAAATAATTTTTATGAAGGTTCTTATGAAAACATTATAAAGGATGCAGATAAAGCACTTTATAGGGCAAAAAAAGAGGGAAGAAATTTAGTAATAGCTGCTAAATAATCATAACTTAATTAAATTCATAGTAAAATCTATCACTATGAAAATAACAGATACAAATGAAAAACTTAAACAGATAAAATGTGTTGGTTTGGTATGTAAACCAAAAGATACAAATCTAAGCAATCATTACAAAAAGATAAAAGATGCACTTGCTAGAGAAGGTGTAGAATTAATAGTAGAACAAAGAAGTGCAAAACTTCTTGGTTGTCAAAGTGTTAGCTTTGAAGATATGTGTGAAAGAAGTGATTTTTTAATTGCCTTGGGTGGAGATGGTACACTTATATCACTTTGCAGAAGAAGCTTTCATTATGGGAAACCTATTTTGGGTGTTTATGCAGGACAACTTGGTTTTTTAACTGACATAAAGTTTGAAGAGATAGAGAATTTTATAACAAAAATTTTTAACGAAGACTATAGAATAGATACTAGAATGATGTTAGAAATCTCTTTACATGTAAACGGAAAAATACAAAAAAAAGTAGCTTTTAATGATATAGTTTTTTCCCGACCAAAACTCTCTGGAATGGCTACTATTGAAGCGTATATAGATGATGAACTAATTAATACTTATTATGGTGACGGGCTGATTGTATCAACTCCTACTGGTTCTACTGCATATAATGTTTCAGCCGGAGGACCCGTAGTATATCCGCTTACAAAAGCGCTTATTCTAACTCCTGTTTGTCCTCACTCCTTGACCCAACGGCCACTTGTGCTTCCTGTAAATTTTGAAGTTAAATTTAAAAGTGCAGATACGGATACTGTTATCATTGTAGATGGGCAAGATACATATAATATGGGTGACTTTGATTACGCGAGTATCAAGATAGCAGACAATGGAGCAAAATTGATACATAGAGCAAACAGAAACTATTTTGAAGTATTAAAAGAGAAACTTCATTGGGGACAAAAATGATAGAGCGTTTGAATGTAAAAAACCAACTTTCATTTAAAGAAGTAGATGTAAGTTTTGGCGAAGGTCTTATAGCTTTTACTGGTCCAAGTGGAGCAGGAAAGTCAGTTTTTATGCAGGCTATTTTATCTTTATTTGGACAAAGTGATGCAAATGCGAGTAGTGTAGAAGCTGTAGTTACTGATAAGATAAACTTGGAAGACTTTGGTTTAGACAGTGATGATATTAATATCTTCAAGTATACTAAATCAAAAGCTACAAGATACTTCATAAATACACAAAGTGTATCAAGAAAGAGTATGGCTGAAGTATCCAATAGTTTTTTAAATTCTCTTGCTGTAAGAGATAGCGAAGAGTTTGAAAATCACAGACTTATATATTTGCTTGATGCATTTGTATCTCAAAAAACAGCTTTACATGTAAAAGAAGTTTGTGAGTTTGAAAAAGAGTTTTTGGAGTATAAAAAGCTTAAAGAGAGGCTTGAGGATATTGAAGAAAAAGAGAGAAAGATAGAGGAGTTAAAAGAGTTTGCTTCGTTTGAAATATCAAAGATAGATGATGTAAACCCTCAAGTTGGTGAAGATGAAGAGCTTATGAGTTTTAAACGCTCTTTATCTAAAAAAGAGAAGATAGAAGAGAGCTTAGAAAAAGCAAATATTGTTTTTGATTTTGAAAGCAGTGTAAGTGAATTTTTAAATCTTACAGAGAAAGATAGCGGTTTTTTTGATGAAAGTATGAATGAACTTAGGGCTATAATCGAAGATGAAAGAGATAGATTAAATACTCTTGAAGAACAAGATGTTGAAGCACTTTTAGAAAGAATAGAGAAGATATCATCTCTAAAAGCAAGATATGGCTCAATAGAAG
This sequence comes from uncultured Sulfurospirillum sp., assembly GCA_965306065.1. GTDB lineage: Bacteria > Campylobacterota > Campylobacteria > Campylobacterales > Sulfurospirillaceae > Sulfurospirillum_A. The sequence continues at coordinate 8,037 of CBDLTN010000050.1, forward strand.
AGATACTGGAGTATCGCAATAAAAAGAAAAAAGAGTTAGAAGAGTATGAAAATATCAGTTTTGAAAAGGCAAAATTAATATCTACATGTAAAGAAAAACTTGATGATTTAAATATCAAATCAAAGCTTCTCTCAAAAAGAAGGATTAACTCTCTTAACCCTTTAAATGAAAAAATAAATAGTTATCTAGAGATGTTATATATGCCAAAGGTAAATATAGTTATAAATGAAGTAGAACTTTACGAAAAAGGATTTGACTTTTTAGATGTAGAACTTGGACGTGTTAATATAAAAAAGATAAGTTCAGGTGAATACAATAGACTTAGACTTGCTTTTATAGCTACAACTAGTGAATATCTTTTAGATGTTGGAGGAGTTCTTATACTTGATGAAATTGATGCAAACTTGAGTGGTAAAGAGTCTATGAGTGTTGCAAAAGTTTTAAAAATACTATCTCAGAAGTATCAAATATTTGCTATTTCACATCAACCACAACTTTCTTCGCAGGCTGATTCACATTTTTTAGTAACAAAAGATGGTGATTTTAGTAAAGTTGAGTTACTAAACAAAGAAGAACGTATAGTAGAACTTGCAAGAATGGTAAGCGGTGAAGAAGTAAGCAGTGAAGCAACAATTTTTGCAAAAAAACTTTTGAATGTGACTTGATTTTGATATAATGTAATATTGTTTAAGCGGTCCTTCTTAACGAAGTTGTTACTTTGCTGGGGGTTTCTTTTAAAACAAGCTTGATAAAGTTACTATAGTAACAGTATTAGCGTGTTTTTTAGAGAAGGAGATTGGTATATGAAGCAGACAATAGCTACTAAGATATTTTCAAAAATACTTTTTATTATTTTTCCTATTTTAATGATTGTTGGCTTTGGTTGGTTATATAATATAAAAACAGATACACAAGAAGATATAAATAATCTCAAAAATGATTACACTGAAAAACAAAAACGTATCATAAAAGACCATGTTGATATCGTTGTAAACTATACAAATACTATAAAAAAATTAAGATATAAAAGAGTAAAAAACCGTATAAAAGACAGTGTTACTCAAGCTCATAACTACATGCAAAATAATTATGCCAAATACCATGATAAGATGAGTGAAGATGAACTTAAAGAGATGTTGACAAATAGCTTAAGAGATGTTAGGTTTTTAGATGGAAGAGGTTATTATTTTATTGCTGATATGCAAGGAGTTTCAGCCATGCATGGGAAGATAAAAAGCCTAGAAAATAAAAATAATGTAAAACTTAAATTAAAAGAAGCAATGGATGTCCATAAAAAAATTACTGAGCTTCTCTCAAAAACAGATAGAGGTTTTGTAGAGTATAATTGGGTCAAATCAAGTAATATAAATGACAAGCCATCAAAAAAAATAGCTTATATTATGTATTTTGAGCCGTATGATTGGTATATAGGTGGCGGTGATTATATCGAAGACATTGAAGAGTTACTAAAAAACGATTTATTAAAAATAATTGGCAATATAAAATTTGGTAAAGACGGTTATATATTTGTTCATACTTATGATGGAATCAACCTTTTACATGTAGATAAAAAAATCATAGGTAAAAACGTAAATAATTTACAAGATGAAAATGGAGTACATTTTGTTCAAGAATTAACAAAAATAGCAAGAGCAAATAAAGATGGTGGATATACTCAATATATAGCTCATTATAGACCGGAGACCGGAAAACCTGCAAGTAAAATAGCTTTTTCAAAAAAAATAGATGATTGGAAGTGGATTGTTGGGAGCGGAGTGTATGAAGAGTCAATTGATAAAATATTAAAACAAAAAGAAGATAGGTTAAATAAAGAGTTTATATTAATAACTGTATTTTTAACTGTACTTTTTATTATAATTGGAGTATATGTTTTTATTGTTTCTAAAAAATTTAAAAAAGATATAGATAAAAGTTTTGACAAGTTTAAAAAGTATTTTGCGAGAGCAGCTGAAGATAATGTCACTCTTAATGTTGAAGATATGGAGTTTAGTGAGTTTGAAGTTTTGGCAGTTCATGTAAATGAGTTAGTAACTAAAATAAAAGATTTAAATCAAAATTTAGAACAAAAAGTCAGTATTAGAACACAAGAGCTTAAAATATCAAATGATAAGTTAAATAAGACTCTTTCGAAGTTACAAAGTACAGAAACAAAAATGATTGAAAATGAAAAGATGGCGGCATTGGGTGAATTAGTTGCAGGTGTTTCACATGAAATAAATACGCCAGTAGGATTGAGTTTAACAGGCATAACACACTTTGTTCATATCAGTGAGAAATTAAAAAAATTATATGATAGTGATAATCTAAGTCAGGAAGAATTTGAGCAATTTATAAAATCTTCAAATGAATTGGCAGATACAATAACAATAAATCTTCAAAGAGCAGCAGATATAATAAGAAGTTTTAAAAAAGTTGCAGTTGATCAAACAAGTAGGGAAAAAAGAGAGTTTAAAATAAAAGAGTACATTGAAGAGATACTACTTAGTTTAAGAAATAAAATCAAAAAAATGCAAATTGACTTTGAAATAGAGTGTGATGAAACTTTAATGATAAACAGCTATCCAGGAGCATTATCACAAATCATAACAAACTTAGTTATGAACTCAATGATTCATGGTTTTGAAGATAGTAAAAAAGGTGCTATAAAAATAACCATAAAAGAGAAAAACAATCAATTAAATATAGAGTATAGTGATGATGGAAAAGGCATTTCTAAAGAGAGTTTAGGTAAAATATTTGAACCATTTTTTACTACAAAAAAATCAAAAGGTGGTAGTGGCCTTGGTTTAAATATAATTCAGAAGATTATAACTGATGAATTACATGGAACCATTTATTGTAAGAGCATTGTGGGAGATGGTGCTACATTTTATATTACTTTCCCAATTAAAAACTAGGTAGAATTATGGAAAAAATACTCATTGTTGAAGACAATAAAGCGTTATCAAAATTGATAGCAAAAAAGATATCTCAAAATATAGATTTTGAAGTTGACATTGCACATAATTTAAAAGAGGCACAGGCATTAATTTCTACTGGCAGAACTTATTTTATTGCTCTTTTAGATTTAAATTTACCAGATGCTCCAAATGGTGAAGTTGTTGATTATATGCTAACAAAAAAGGTACCTTCTATAGTTTTAACGGCAAACGTAGATAAAAAAACCAGAGACGAAATATTACAAAAAGATATTATAGACTATGTTTATAAAGGTAATATGGATGATGTAAATTATATATTCCAGCTGATAGAGAGACTTTCTAAAAATAGAGAATATAAAGTTATGGTAGTGGATGATTCTATTACCATGAGAAATAAGATAAAAAAAATGCTTAATCTTCAAATGTATAAAGTATTTAGTGCTGCTCATGGAGAAGAGGCCCTTGTTTATATGAAAGATAATCCTGATATAAAGCTTGTTTTAACAGATTATAATATGCCTGTAATAGATGGTTTTGAGTTAACTAAAACTCTTCGTGAGGATTACACAAAGATGCTTATGAGCATTATTGCAATTACTGCAAATGATGATCCGATGATATCTTCAAAATTTTTAAAAATTGGAGCTAATGATTTTATAAATAAGCCCTTTACAAAAGAGGAACTTGTTTGCAGGGTAAATAATGCAATTGAGTCTTTAGAGTATATAGAAACAATAAGTGATATGGCCAATACAGACTTTTTGACTGGTGCAAGAAATAGAAGAAGTTTTTTTAAAGAGATAAATGAGTACATTGAAGAGTGTAAAGACAGTGGTGAAAATTTTGCAGTTGCTATGATTGATATAGATAAATTCAAAAATATAAATGATACTTATGGACATGACATAGGAGATGTAGCTATTAAAGAGTTAGTTAGAATCATAACAGAGAGTATAAAAGGCTCTGATGTTGTAGCTAGATTTGGTGGTGAAGAGTTCTGTGTATTACTAAAAGATATAAGTAAAAGTGATGCAGTAGAACTTTTTGTTAGACTTAGATTGAGAATTGCAAAAAATTTAATTAATATTAACAATGAAGAGATAAAATATACTGTTTCTACAGGAGTCACATTTAATTGTGAAGATGGTGTAGAAGAGATGTTAAACCAAGCGGATATGGCTCTGTACAAGGCCAAAAATAGTGGACGTAACAGAGTAGAGTTAGCAGAATAAGGATAATTTAGAAGTGATAATAGACACGCATGCTCATCTTGATGATGAGAGATATATAGAAGATTTAGATGAAGTTTTAATAAATGCAAAAGACAACGGCATCGAAGGAATTCTTATTCCTGGTGCTGATATAGAAGATTTAAAAAAAGCTCAAGAAATTTCTCATGCTAATGAGAATATATTTTTTGCAGCTGGTATTCACCCCTATCACCATGACCAATATGATGAGAAAATTTTAAGAGAGTTTTTAAAAGATCCAAAGTGTATAGCTGTAGGAGAATGTGGGCTTGATTATTATAGGTTACCAGATTTGGAAGAAGATAAAAAAGCTGAAAAAATAGCACAGCAAAATGTTTTTAAAGCTCATATTGAATTAGCTAAAAGCGTTCAAAAACCACTTATTGTACATATTCGTGATGCAAACGATGATAGTAAAAGAGTTTTGTTAGAAAATGGTGCAGATGAGGTAGGTGGAGTCTTACATTGTTACAATGCAAGTGAACATCTTTTAAGTTTGGCAAATAATGGTTTTTATTTTGGAATAGGGGGTGTTTTGACCTTTAAAAACGCTAAAAATTTAGTAGAGGTACTTCCTAAAATACCATTAGAAAAATTACTAGCTGAAACTGATGCCCCATACCTAACACCACATCCTCACAGAGGAAAAAGAAATGAACCAGCTTATACAAAGTATGTAGTAGAAAAAATTGCTGCTTTATTAGAAAAAGATGTTAAAGAGATAGAAAACCTGACAACAAATAACGCTAAAAGGCTCTTTAAAGCATTTGCAAAGTGAAATTGAGGTATTATAATTGCTTTAATAATACATATAATACCTAAGGGAGTTTGATGTTATTTAGAATTTTGTTATTGGTTTTCGTGTTCATCCAGAGTGCAAATGCTTTTTTAAGTACAGAAACAAACTATCAAGAACAAGCAAAGGTCTTAAAAAGCCTTGATATTGATCCAACTTTTATGACAGACCTTCTTTTTATAACTATGAAAGAAGACTCTGATAGATATAGAACAAAACACTTTTTAAGAGTATTGGAAAATGGGAATAGATTTATTCCTGTTTTAAGAAGTATGATAAAAGAAGCAGGTATACCGGATGCATTTTTGTATCTTGCAATGGCAGAGTCAAATTTTGCTCCAAATGCATATTCAAGTGCAAGAGCAGTTGGTATTTGGCAGTTTATGCCCTATACTGGAAGAAAATTTGGCTTAGAGATAAACCTTTATGTAGATGAAAGACGTGATCCCATCAAATCAACCCAGGCAGCTATAACTTATTTGAAATATCTTCATAAAAGATTTGGAAAATGGTATCTTGCAGCAATTGCATATAACTGTGGTGAAGGAAGAGTAGGTAGAGCAATTAAAAGAGCAGGTACTGATGAGCTTGCAGTTCTTCTTGATAAAAGTAAAAAATATATCCCTAGAGAGAGTAGAATATATATAAGAAAAATCATGATGATGGAGCATCTATCAAATAGTACAGATTTTATAGTCGGACATGATTCAGGTTATCTTATGAATAGAGGATCAACTCATACTTTTGCAAAAGTAGAAGTAAAAGGTGGTACCACTTTAACAAATGTAGCAGATAGTGTAGGTATGTCTTATAAAGAGTTAAAATCATATAATCCACATCTAAGATATGGATTTGTTCCACCTAAAAAAGGTACATATCATCTTTATATACCTTATGGAAAGCAGACTCAATTTGTTCAAAATTTTGATCCTAAAAAAGATAATGGTCGTTTTTATGTGCATAAAATTAAAAGAGGAGATTCTCTTTATTCCATAGGTAAGAGATATGGAGTGTCATATAAGGTAATAAAAGACTTTAACAGATTAAAATCTAACACGTTGAGAGTAAATAAAAAGTTGATTATTCCTGTACTAAAACCAAAAACAAGAAATTATACAATAAGAGCAGGTGATACAATAGGAAAAATATCCAGGAAATTCAATGTTGCAATAAATACTATAATGAGAGTCAATAACAAAAAGAGCTCAACCATAGTGGTAGGGGAAAGAATTGTTATTCCATATGTTTATTAAAAGTTGTCTATTTTTAATAGTGGTTGTTCTTTTTAGTGGCTGTTCAAGCAGACAATACGTTTATAGTGGAAGTAGTAACACCAAAAATCTTGCCACAGGAGAGATAAGAAATTCTCAAAACATGCATAGGGCTACAATGAGGCCATATACAGTATTGGGAAAAAAATATTACCCAACAAGAGTGAGTATAAATGATTCCTTTAGTGGTATAGCAAGTTGGTATGGACCAAATTTTCATAACAAGTTGACTTCAAATGGCGAATATTATAATATGCATGCTATGACAGCAGCCCATAAAACTCTGCCAATGAATACTATGCTTAGAGTCACAAATCTTGAAAATGGAAGTAAAATAGTTGTAAGAATTAATGATAGAGGACCTTTTGTCAAAAGTAGAATCATAGATCTATCTAACCAAGCTGCGCACAGAATTGATATGGTAAAAAAAGGTACTGCACCAGTTCGCATAGAAGTAATAGGCTTTAACGGGATTGTTGGAAGTTCTGCAGGAAGTACACAAAGTGTTGTAATGGGTAATTATGCTGTTCAAATTGGTGCTTTTAGAAATAAAGATGGAGCATATAGATACGCAAAAAAACATAAACACGAACAAGGTAGATACAGTTCACGTGTAGTAGCAGGACAAAAAGATGGAGTAGCACTTTATAGAGTATTTTTAACAGGCTTTAAAAGTGAAGGTGAAGCAAGAGATTATAAATCAAGTGATGGGTTTAGTGGCTCATTTATAGTAAGAGAGTAAAATATGATAAAAG
>CBDLTN010000051.1:0-14822 GCA_965306065.1 uncultured Sulfurospirillum sp.
CCGCCAGTAGCTATAACCACGTTATTAGACTTAAACTCATCTACACCAAAAACTCTATTTTTCTTTACTTCTATATTTTTTATATCATGTGAATACAAAACCTTTACATGTAAACGTTTTAGTTCACTCTCTAAAGCATCTAAAACACTTGCAGAGTTATGTGAATCCGGAAATATTCTAAAACCATCTAAGCAGTCAGTCTTTACACCTATATTTAAAAAAAAATCAATAAGCGCCTTGTTATCAAAACTAAGTAGTGCATCTCTCATAAAACGACCATTTTTACCAAAACTAGCCATAAACTCTTCACTTCCAAGAGTATTGCTAAGGTTACACTTTCCTCCACCTGTGGCTTTTAGTTTTGATCCAATCTTAGGTAGTTTTTCTATAAGAAGAACTTTTTTAGAATCTCTAGCCGATGTTATTGCACACATCATACCAGCAGCTCCTGCTCCGATGACTATGACATCATACATACAAATACCTAGCATAAACAGAGAGATAAACACCCATTATCTCTTTTAGTTTATCTGCTAGAAGTTCTTTTTCCTCTTTATTAAAAATTGTCTTTATAAGCTTCATATGTATATTACTTGCAAACTCTATAAAAACTTCAGGCTCTTTTACATCATCTTTTGTATACACATAAAAAAGCTCTAAAGCTTTTGTAAGCCCATAGATATAAGAAGTAATACATTTATATATACTCGTTTCAACCTTATCTAAATCCTCTTTTTTCTTTTTAAAGTTTGTTGTTATTATCGTTTCAAAAAGTTGTTCTTTTGCTTCTTCTATTTCACTATTTGTACTCTCTTTAAGTCTATTATCCAACTTTTTTAAAGCATCATCAAAATTTGAAGCTAATTCCATTTTACTTCTAGTTGCTAATACGTTTAAAGTTTTTATATCGTATTTTGATGCTGAGTATATATAGTGTTCTTTTAGAAAATCCAATAGATATCTATAAAAGTCTGCATTTTTTTCTTCACTTTTTGCCAAATATTCGATTAGGTAATTTATATTTTTATTCATATGCAATTTTATCTAAAAAGACTTAAGAACGAAATTCATTTATTAATTTTAGTGTTGCTATATCTTTTGGAGTTGCTCTTTGTTGTAAATATGTAGATGCTCTCTCATATCTCTCTTGATTAAAATTTTGTCCAAATTTGGCTTTACATGTAATATCATTAGGTATTAGTTTAAACAGCGCTGTTGCATTTATAGCTTTTTCATACATATTATCATTCATAGGTATATATTTACCTTCACTTTGCAATTTTTTCATCAAAAACTCTAAAGCTTCTGCTTTCTCATCATAGTTTTTGACTATCTGCATCTCACCATCAATAATAACTGATTTGAACATATGTGTAGCAGGACAAGCCGAACCTTCACTTGTACTAAAATAAGATGGAAGAATAGAATATGCCTCTACAACTGAAAATGAAGCATAACAATTACGTTTAATAAAATCAAGTTTTTTACCTTTTTTTGCTCCATGAAAATAAATCTCACCATTTATTTCTACAAAATTAATTGGTAAAGAGTATGGCTTGTTTTCATTACAAAGTGCCAAAGTTCCATACTGAGCCTCTGCTAAAATTGTTTTAATAACTTCTTTATCAGAAATAGTAAATTGTTTTTTCAAATTTTTTCCTTTTTCTATAGAAATATAGCATAAAAAGTGTTATACTTCCGTTTTAAAGGAGTATTATGGCATTTTTTATCTCAGTATATATAAAATTCTTTTTTATAATGACACCATTTTTTGTTTTAAGTATGTTTTTGTCTATGACAAAAGACTTAGAAGATACTCTTAGAAAAACAATAGCCATAAAGGTAACCTTAGCTATTATAATTTCATCTATGATTATTTTACACTTTGGAAAATATATCTTTGATTTGTTTGGTATAACTCTTGATGCTTTTAGAATTGGTGCTGGTGCATTACTGTTTTTAACTGCTGTTGATTTAATAAAAAAAGATGTTAATGAGACTATAAGTTGTCCAACTGACATATCAAAACATACAGTTGTACCACTTGCAATTCCAATTACAGTAGGACCAGGAACAATAGGGACTTTGATGGTCATGGGAGCAGAAATGAAAAATGTATCTACTATGATTAGTGGCTCACTTGCTCTTTTATGCTCTATTCTTACTGTTGGAATACTTCTTTATTCATCAGGACATATGACAAAATTTGCAAGAGGAACTGGACTTATTGTTCTTAGTAAAATAACTGGACTAATAGTATCTGCACTTTCAGCACAACTAATTTTTACAGGAATTAAAAACTTTTTGAATTTGTAATTACTTTAACAAATGCTCAAGTGAACTTTTAATTGTCGGATAATCAAATGAAAAACCTTCTTTTTCAAGTTCTTTAGGATAAATTTCTTTTGAACCAGTAATAACAGTCGCTGCATCACCATACATTATTTTTAGCACAAACTCTGGTAATGGAAATAATGTAGGACGATTTAAAACGTTTCCTAAAGTTTTAGTAAATTCATAATTACTTACAGGATATGGTGAACATACGTTAAATACTCCTTCTAGATTTTTATCAATAATAAATTTATATATATTCATTAAATCATCTATATCAATAAAACTCATTTTCATTTTACCGTTGCCTATTATTCCACCTAAACCAATTTTAAATGGCAACAACATTTGTTTTAATGCTCCACCATCACTTCCCAATACAATTCCAAACCTAAGAATAGTTGTTTTTACATTAGCTTTATTTGCTTCATCTTCCCACTTTTGTGTTAGTTTTGATAAAAAATCATCATCAAACTTTTTATATGATTCGTCACAAGAGATATCATTAGGATAAATACCAATTGCAGAAGTGGAAATAAAATGTTTTATTTTACTTTTATTTATAGCTCTAACTAACTTTTTTGTAGTATCAATACGACTAGAAAACAAAATTTTTTTATATTCCTTAGTCCACTTTTTTATTATAGGAGCCCCAGCTAAATTAATAACAATATCAACATTAGATAATTTTTCTATTATTTGGTCTTCTGTGTCATTTCTATTTATAGATGTGTAGTTTGGAAAAATATTTTTTAGTTTTGTTGCAACAAAGCCATTAGCCCCAGTTAAAGCTACTTTCATATTATGCCTTTTAAGGAAGTAGAGGAAATACTAAATTCCCTCTACGTTGATTTATTAAGCAAGTGCCTCTTTTGCATATTGTGCACCAAGTTTATAAGCAAGTTTATTTGCTTCATGTACTTTTGGTGGTACTTTTGAAAGCATAACTTCTTTTACAAGCTCAGCGTCAAGTACTTTTGTCATCTCTACAGTAATAGAGAGTGCTACAACAGATTGAGTAATAACATTACCAACCTCTTCTTTAGCAATAGTTATAATAGGAATCTCAATGATTCTCCATTTCTTTTTATCTTCTTCACTCGCAGTAACAAGATTAGGTTCAACTACAATAATTGCACCAGGTTTAACAGCATCTTTAAACTGATCAAAACTTACTTGTGCAGTAGCAATCATAAATTCAATCTCTCCAACATTTGCATAAGGAAAAAGGATTTCATTCTCATCAAGAAGAATATCAACTTTTGTTGGTCCACCTCTTACTTGAGAAGTATAAGTTGAAGCTTTTACACCATAACCACCCTCTTTTATCTTTGCAGCTGCTAGAATTTCACCAGCTAGGATAACACCTTGACCACCAACACCAACGAATCTTAATTGATTTCTCATCAGGCGCTCCTTAAAATTTCACTGTTGTTTTGTTTTGTGCAGCTTCGATAACTTTATCATAACTCTCACAATACTCTGGGTTTTCATACTGTTTTAATATACCAGTTGGTAAAAGTGCATGTTTATCTTCATCAGGAAGTGCATCATATTTTTTAACAGGCATTGTGATGTCTTCAATCCACTTAAGATTTTGAACAGCTTCACCCATTTTGTTTTTTCTACCAAGGTTAATATGACAGTTTGAAAGTGTTTCCATAAAAGAATATCCTTTATGTTTAAAACCTGCAACAAATACTTTTTCCATTTTTTGAGGATCAAGTACACTCTCACGAGAAACAAATGTTGCTCCAGCACCATATGCAAGTTTAGCAGCATTAAATGTTGGATCAATATTTCCATATTGAGCTGTAACAGTCCACATTCCTTGAGGAGTAGTAGGACTTGTTTGAGAGTTAGTCAAGCCATAAATAAAGTTGTTTATTAAAATGTGATTTAAATCTATATTTCTTCTACAACCATGGATAGTATGGTTACCACCAATTGCAAGACCATCACCATCTCCTGTTACAACAATTACATGTTTTTCAGGATTTGCAAGCTTTATACCAGTAGCATAAGCAACAGCACGTCCATGAGTAGTATGTACTGTATTACAATCGATGTATGAGCTAAAACGTCCACTACAACCGATACCAGAAACAACACAAACATCTTTCATATCCCAACCCATCTTATCGATAGCACGAATAACAGCCTTTAGTATAACACCATCACCACAACCCCAACACCATAGTGTTGGCATCTTATCAACTCTAAGATATTTATCATAATCGAAAGCCATTAAAACATCTCCTTAACTTTTGCTACCATCTCAAGTGGAGGAACAGGTCTTCCATTTGCTTTATGAAGCGTTGCAAAATCATCTCTTTGCATAACTCTCTCTATCTCTTCTAAATATTGACCCATATTAAGTTCAGTTACAAAAATTTTCTCAAATCTTTTACCTATCTCTTTTAGCTTATCAGCAGGACTTGGCCAAAGTGTTATAGGTCTAAAAAGTCCAGCTTTGATACCATCAGCTCTTAATTTCATAACAGCTTCTTTAGCACCTCTTGAGATGCTACCATAAGCAATGATACAAACTTCAGCATCATCAAGCATATATTCTTCATAAGAAGCCATCTCTTCAGCTTTATTATTAATTTTACCCATCAATCTTTCAATATTAAACTCACATTCATGTTCATCTTCTGTTGGATGACCTTTTGGTCCATGATGAAGTCCAGTTACATGATAATGATACCCCTCAAAGAAAGGATTCAATACTGCTGGTTCATCCATAGGAACATCATAAGGTTTATAATCCTTGGCATCACCAGTAAACTTAGCACGAGTTATTACATTATTCTTTACTTCTTCAAGATCTGGAAGTATTGCTTTTCCATGCATATGCCCCAAAGTCTCATCTAAAAGAACAAATACTGGTGTCATATACTTTTCTGCAAGATTAAATGCTCTAACAGTTTCAGTGTAAGCTTCTTCTAGTGAACCAGGACAAACTGTGATTGAAGCATAATCTCCATGAGTTGGATATTTTGCTTGACCAATATCAGCTTGGCTTACACGAGTTGGAAGACCAGTCGAAGGACCACCACGCATAACATTTACAATTACCAATGGAACTTCAGCAATAAAACTAAGTCCAATTTGCTCTGATTTTAATGATATACCAGGACCACTTGTCGCAGTCATAGACTTTTTACCACTCATTGAAGCACCTAGTGCAACACAAATTCCAGCTATTTCATCTTCCATCTGAATAAATTTTCCACCAACTCTTGGAAGAAGAACACTCAAATCATGAGCAACTTCTGATGAAGGAGTAATAGGATATCCTCCAAAAAATTCACAACCACAGTCAACTGCAGCTTTTGCCGCAAGTGCATTACCACTTGAAATTACTTCTCTAGACATTCATAGCTCCCTATGCACTTAATTTTCTAAATTTATTGTTTTTGATAGCTTCTGAACGCTCTTTGGCTTCATCAGTTATCTTTGCAAATTTGTACTCTTTTCTATCTGCTACATATATAGCAAAATCCGGACAGTGTAATTCACAGTCTTTACATCCAATACATGCTTCAGGATTAACAACTTCTATCATTGATCCAAGTGTAGAACTTGGAGCTGCTATCATAGCTAGCACTCCTGCAGGACACATACTAACACATACATCACATGCTTTACATCTGCTTGTATTTACCCAAACAGGAGTATCTTGCGGTGCCGTAACTAAACTCATACTAAGTCTCCTTCATTAATTTTGTATATAATACCAAGAATAGATTAAATTTATCTATTCTTGATGCAAAAATTTTACTTATTTAAAACTTCTGCTACTTTTTTACCGATATCAGCTGGTGATATGACAACTGCAACACCTGCAGCTTCAAGTGCAGCCATTTTTTCTGCTGCTGTTCCAGCACTTCCACTAATAATTGCACCAGCGTGACCCATACGTTTTCCAGCAGGTGCACTTTGACCTGCAATAAAAGCAACAACTGGTTTAGTTATATTCTCTTTAATAAACTCTGCAGCTTGAATCTCTAAATCTCCACCAATCTCACCTATCATAACAATAGCTTCAGTTTCCGGATCTGCTTCAAAGAGTGGAAGAAGTTGTTTATAACTTAGACCTATTATAGGGTCACCACCAATACCAACTGCTGTAGTGATTCCAAATCCTTCATTACAAACTTGATTTGCTCCCTCATAAGTCAGAGTTCCTGACTTTGAGATTAGTCCAACATTACCTTTTTTAAAAACAGCACCAGGCATAATACCTATTTTACACTCCTCAGCCGTAATTACACCAGGACAGTTTGGTCCTATTGTAAGCATACCTTGTTTAGTTGCATAAGCTTTTGCTTCTTGCATATCTCTTACAGGTGCTCCTTCAGTAATAATAACAGCTAACTCTATTCCAGCATCTGCTGCTTCCATAACTGCATCACTAACAAATGCAGGTGGAACAAAAATCATACTTACAGTTGCATTAGTTGTATTAACTGCTTCTTTTACTGTATTAAATACTGGTTGACCAAGATGTTCTTGACCACCTTTATTTGGTGTAACACCACCAACTATTTTGGTACCATATGCTAAACACTGCTCTGCATGGAAAGTTCCTTCTTTACCAGTAAAACCTTGAACGATTACTTTTGTATCTTTGTTTACTAATATACTCATTATAACTCTCCTTTAGCTGCTGCAACTGCTTTTTTAGCACCATCACCTAGATCAGTTGCTGCTATAACATTTGCAATTCCTGCATTTTTTAATATCTCTGCTGCTTCTGGTGCATTTGTTCCATCAAGTCTTACAACAACAGGAACATGAACATCTACAAGTTTTGTAGCTTCCAAAATACCATTTGCAATTCTGTCACATCTTACAATACCACCAAAAATATTTACAAATATAGCTTTTACATTTGGATTTTTAAGAATTATTTCAAATCCTTTTGCAACAGTTTGAGCATTTGCTTGTCCACCAACATCCAAAAAGTTTGCAGGAGTTCCACCCATATAATTAATAGTATCCATAGTACCCATTGCAAGTCCTGCTCCGTTTACCATACAACCTATCTCTCCATCAAGTGCGATATAGCTTAAGCCATACTCACTAGCTTCTCTCTCATCTGCATCTTCTTCACTTAAGTCTCTCATAGCTTCAATATCTGGATGACGTCCTAATGCGCTATCATCAAAACCCATCTTACCATCAAGTGCGATAAAATCACCAGCACCCGTTTTAACAAGAGGATTTATTTCTATCATCTCTGCATCATTTTCCATATATACCTGATATAGTGCAGAAGCAAATTTTACAAATTTACCAATTTGTTCTTTTGGAAGTCCAAGACCAAATGCAAGCTCACGTCCATGAAAACCTTTAAAGCCTACTGCAGGATCAACTGCTACTTTGATAATCTTCTCAGGAGTCTCTTCTGCTACATCTTCAATAGCCATACCACCTTCAGTAGAAGCCATGATAACTGGCATTTCACGAGCCCTGTCAAGAACAACACCTAAATAAAGCTCATCAGCAATATCAGCACCCTCTTCAATATAAACTTTTTGAACAAGTTTACCTTCAGGACCTGTTTGATGAGTAACCAAAGTCATGCCAAGAATCTCATTAGCGTACTCTTTAACCTTATCTAAACTAGTAGCAACCTTAACACCTCCGCCAAGTCCGCGACCACCTGCGTGAATCTGAGCTTTTACAACCCATACTTTTCCACCTAGTTTCTTTGCATTTTCAACTGCTTCTTCAACCGTAGTTGCTATGTAACCTTTTGGTACCGGTACACCATACTTAGCAAATATCTGTTTCGCTTGATATTCATGAACGTTCATAGAGCCTCCTGCTTATTTTGTTGACAAAACTTTATAGTTTATTGTCTATTAAACCCATAAAATTATCAACTATATATATTTTTTTCTTATAGTTTAAGTTTCAAGTAAACTTTGTAAAATATTTTTTACATTATCACTTTATTTCGTATTTTGCTCTTCCAATTTTATATAAATCTTGATCATAGGTATCATTGATTACTGTTAATGGAAAATCAACTACTTCAAGTTTTCTAATAGCTTCTGGACCGAGTTCAGGATATGCTATTACTTCAGCACTTTTTATCTGTCTTGCTAACAGAGCTCCAGCTCCACCAGTTGCCCCAAAATAGATAGCTTTTGATTTTGTACATGCATCTGTAACATCTTTGTTTCTCTTACCTTTTCCTATCATCCCTCTAAGACCTTTTTCATTAATAAGTCTTGGAGAGTATGAGTCCATACGATAACTTGTAGTAGGTCCAGCACTTCCAATAGGATCACCTGGTTTTGGAGGAGTTGGCCCAACAAAATATATAACAGAGCCTTCTACATTAAAAGGGAGTTCTTCATTACTATCCATCAAATCGATAAGTTTTTTATGTGCTGCATCACGTGCTGTATATATAACTCCACTAAGATACACTATATCACCCGCTTTTAATTGTGTTACATCATCCTGACTTAAAGGTGTTGTTAAATTATATGTTTTACTCACTATACTTTCCTCTTAGAGCTTGATAACAGCATGTCTACTGCTATGACATTGAACATTAACAGAAACAGGAAGACTTGCAATATGACATGGGTTTTTTTCTATATGAACACCAAATACTGTCTGTGTCCCTCCCATTCCCATAGCACCTATCCCAAGCTTATTTAGTTCTTCTAGCAACTCTTTTTCCATCTCATCAAGTGTTGCATCTTCATTTACACTTCCTAGTTTTCTAAAAAGAGCATGTTTGCTTGAAATTACAGCCTTCTCGAAAGTACCACCAATCCCTACTCCAACTGTAAGTGGAGGACATGGGTTTGGTCCAGCATTGCTTACCACTTCTTTTACGTAATCAATAACACCTTTTCTTCCAGCTGCTGGAGGAATAACAGTAGCACGACTTACATTTTCACTACCACCACCCTTTGCTGCATATTCTATCTCAAGCTCATCTCCTTCTACTAAATCAAAATGAATTACCGCTGGTAAGTTATAACCAACGCTCTCTTTTAAATTTGCTCTAGTATCCCATTCACAAGTTGATGCTCTAAGATAACCATCTTTATAGCCTTGTTCTGTTCCTTCGTTGATAGCTTCTTTTAAAGTACCACCAACCACTTTTACATCTTCTCCAACTTTTGCAAAGAATACTGCTAAACCTGTATCTTGGCAAAGTGGTTTATCTTCATTTGATGCTATATCAGCATTTTTAAGAAGTTGCTTTAAAACTTCTTTTGCAACTGGACTCTTCTCATTTTCATAAGCTTCGTTCATTTTTTCTAATGCATCTTTTGGAAGATTTGTACCACTATACATAATACAATCTCTTATAGATTTAACTATATCCTCGTATCTAATTTCTCTCATTCTTATCTACTCCTCAAAAAAATTATTTTGTTTTAATGTATCTAACAAACTATTAACTGAATTGATACTCTTGGCAAATAATTGCTGTTCACTTAAATTAAGTGGTAACTCAACTATCTTCTCTATGCCATTTGCACCTAAAACTACAGGAACTCCATTTACGGTATCTTCATAACCATATTCACCATCTAAAAGTGTTGCACATGGAAAAATCGCATGTTTATCACCTAAAATTGCTTCTATCATTTTAACCGTACTATTTGCCGGAGCATAATAAGCAGATGTTCCCATGTAACCAACTATTTCTGCACCTCCATGTCTTGTTTTTTCTATTATTTCTTCTATTTCCAAATCACTTAAAAGATCGGTTAAAGCAACACCATTAACTGATGAGTATCTTGGAAGTGGAACCATATCATCCCCATGTCCACCCATAACACTAGCTGTTACCTGCCCATATCCAAATCCAAGTTTTTGAGATATTAAAGTTTCCATCCTTGAACTGTCTAAAATCCCTGCCATACCTATAACCTGATTTCTAGGATAATCACCAACCTTAAGAGCTGTATACGTTGTTGCATCAAGGGGGTTTGTTACTGTAATAATGATAGCTTCTGGAGCATGTTTTTTTACTTGTTCTATTATCTGTTTTACTATTTTTGCATTAATCATAAGTAAATCATCTCTACTCATACCAGGTTTTCTTGGAACACCAGCTGTAACAACAACTATGTCACTACTTTTTATTGACTCATAATCACTTGATGCAGAGATAATAGTGTGACTTCCCTCAGGGCTAGTTGCTTGTGCTATATCTAAAGCTTTTCCTTTAGCTAATCCTTCAACCAAATCAATCATAACTATCTCACGGCAACTCTTTCTCATAGCAAGCCAGTAACACACAGTTGCACCAACATTTCCCGCTCCAATTATAGAGACTTTTTTAGCTTGTAACAACAGCTCTCCTTTTTACATGTAAAGGGAGTTTATTCTCCCTTATTTACTTTTATATATTATCTATTATACTATTTAAAGTACTACTTGGTCTCATAGCTTTTGAAGCTTTTTCATCATTTGGTAAATAGTATCCACCAATGTCTACAGCCTTACCTTGAGCATTATTTAACTCAGAAAGTATCTTTGCCTCATTTTCATTCATCTGTTTTGCTACTGAAGTGAACTCTTCTTTTAAATCAGCATCATCATTTTGTTTTGCTAATTCATCTGCCCAATACATTGCTAAATAATAATGACTTCCCCTATTATCAATGCTTCCTATTTTTCTTGCTGGTGATTTATCATTAAGTAAAAATGTTCCTGTCGCACTATCTAAAGTTTTAGCTAAAACTGAAGCTTTAGTATTATTTTCTATGTTTGCTAGATGCTCAAAAGAAGCTGAAAGTGCCATAAATTCTCCTAGAGAATCCCATCTTAAATAACCCTCTTCATTGAATTGTTGAACATGTTTTGGTGCACTTCCACCAGCTCCGGTTTCAAACAATCCTCCACCTTTCATAAGAGGAACAATTGATAACATCTTTGCACTTGTTCCAACTTCAAGGATAGGGAAAAGATCTGTATTATAATCTCTAAGTACATTTCCAGTTACTGAAATAGTATCTTTTCCTTCTCTCATTCTTTTAACTGAGAGTTTTGTTGCTTCTAAAGGTGACATAATAGAGATATCTAATCCTTTTGTATCATGGTCTTTTAGGTAAGTTTCAACTTTTTTTATCATTTGTGCATCGTGAGCTCTGTTTTTATCTAACCAAAAAATTGCAGGAGTATTAGAGAGCCTTGCACGATTAACTGCTAGTTTTACCCAGTCTTGAATAGGAGCATCTTTTGCTTGACACATTCTAAAAATATCACCTACTTCTACATCAAAACTAAAAATTGCATTATTATCTTTATCTATTACTTTTATACTACCCTCATCAGGAGCTTGGAAAGTTTTATCGTGTGAGCCATACTCTTCAGCTTTTTTAGCCATAAGTCCTACGTTTGGTACAGTTCCCATAGTTTTTGGATCTAACGCCCCATTAGCTTTACAATCATCAATCATAGCTTGATATGTTGTTGCATAACAACGATCTGGAATCATAGCAAGTGTATCTTCTTCTTTATCGTCCTTATTCCACATCTTACCACCACCCTTAATCATAGCAGGCATTGATGCATCAATAATAACATCGCTTGGAACATGAAGATTTGTTATACCTTTATCAGAATTAACCATAGCAAGTCTAGGTTGAATGGCATAAACTGCTTCTATGTCTTTTTCTATCTCAGCTTTTTTATCTGCATCAACACTTTCAAGTTTAGCATACAAATCTCCTAAACCATTGTTGAAATTTACTCCAAGCTGAGTGAATAAATCACCATGTTTAGCGATTAAATCTTTAAAATAGACTTTTACAGCATATCCAAACATGATAGGATCACTTACTTTCATCATTGTTGCTTTAAGATGCAAAGATAGAAGAACATCTCGTTTTTTTGCCTCATCGATAGAATCTTGGATAAAGTTTTGTAAAGAAGCTACTCTCATGCGAGTTGCATCTATAATTTCACCGGCTTCTAAGGGTATTGAAGCTTTTAATACTTGCTCGTTTCCAGATTTGTCAAAAAATGAAATTTTTACATCATTTTCACTACTCATTGTTGTAGAAAGCTCAGCCCCATAAAAATCATCTTTGCTCATATGAGTAACATCAGTTTTTGAATTTTTCTTCCACTCACCCATACGATGAGGATTATTTTTTGCATAGTTTTTAACAGCTCCAGGAGCGCGACGGTCTGAATTACCTTCTCTTAAAACTGGATTAACTGCACTACCTAATATTTTTGAATATCTCTGGGTTGCTTCTTCATAAGATGGTACATTGTAACCTTTGCTTTGAAGTTCTGAAATTGCAGCTTTTAATTGTGGTATTGAAGCCGATACATTTGGTAGTTTAACTATATTTGCAGAGATGTTTTGTGTTAGTTCACCAAGTTCAGCTAAGTCATCGCTGATCTTTTGTTCTTGAGTTAAACATTCTGGAAAGTTAGCAATAACTCTACCGGCCAAAGAAATATCTTTTGTTATCATCTCTATTCCACTGCTTTTTGTAAATGCCTTAATCATTGGCAAAAAAGAATAAGTTGCAAGAGCAGGTGCTTCATCAACTTTTGTATATACTATTTTAGATACTGACGCCATATAGTCTCCTTGAAATTTTTTAGGATAATATTATCACTATATTAATTAAATTCTTACATTTCTTTTAAATCAATATTTTATTTTTAAATAATTTCAAATGTGTAGAAAAAGCACTTTAATTAAAATAAAATTTATTTAAATTATAGTGTTTCTTTATCTATTTTTTAGTTTGGCAATATTTCTAAGGTGTTGCTTGTAAGTTTTTGAAAAAACGTGTCCACCTTTTTTAGATTTAACAAAATAGAGGTAATTTGTTTTTTTCGGAAATATCGCAGCAAAAATAGCTTCTTTTGAAACACTACTTACAGGATATTTAGGTAGTCCTTTGTTTTTATAAGTATTATATTTACTTTTATCTTCTCTAATTCTCTTAGGAGTAACTTTAATATGAGAGAATTTTCCATAATTTAAAGTTCCATCCATCTGTAGCTTCATTCCTTTTTTCAGGCGATTATAAACTACTGAGGATACTAAAGGCATCTCTTCTTTATTTGCAGCCTCTTTTTGAACTATTGAAGCTATTGTTAAATACCGATACCAACTATTTTTAGTAAACTCTCCAAAAATTTTCATGGATGTTTTTTTGTGATTCTCCCAAGCATAATTTATAAGATAAAGGATAAGGTGTCTCTCTCCAATTCCCATAGGTATATGATATGTCTCAGGAATAATAAGTCCATCTCTTATAGGACTAAATTTAAGATAGTAATTCATAAGCTTTTTATATGAGAGTTGATACTCTTGCGAAATCTGATACAAAAATACATCTATAGTCTCACCAGGAACTAAAGTAATAGAGTTCATAGCTGCTTTTGAATTAGCTAGTTTATATAAAAAGTCTCCCCTGCTTAATCTTGTTTCACCTATATTAATCCAGCCAGATTGTGGACGTCCTATAAAAAAAAGCATATATTTATCCACACTTGGTGATAAATAAAATTCTTTTTGTTCTAAATATGTTATAATTTGACCAATTGAGCCTTGTGGAATGTATGTAACTTTTGTTGTATTCATAGGTTTTGATAAGTGAAACAAAAGAGAACAGATGATAATAAGCGCAACATCACATACAATGAAAAATATTTGGAGATTCTTTTTAGTCATTTTTCTTTTTATCACTCTTTTATTTGTTGTTTTAACAAATGGTGTTAGGATAGAAAACCTTAAACTCCCAAAAGTTAAAATTTCTCAATTGTACATAAAATTAGATAAAAAACTTATTGTAAACATACATACTCTTGATGTAGATGTTCAAAGTAAAAGAAACAGCTCACTTGAAGAAATCCACGATTTTACTAATAAAAAACCTTATTTACATGCTATTTTTAAATCAATCTCCATTCAGAACATTATATATGATAATAAAACCGTACATTTTTTATATAAAGATGAAGGATTTTATGTTAATAGTGACTTTCTTACTATTGATGCTAGACTAAGAGATTGGGAAGATTCTATAGAAGTCGACATACAGCAAATGATTTTAAAAGATTTTAAAATAGAATTTAAAGGAAATCTACAGGCCAAACTAAAAGAAAAACTATTTGATTTTAGAGGAAATTTCAAAACTTTCAATGTTGAAGGAGGCATCGAACTTAGAATCGATAAAAAAGAACTCTACTATAGATTAAATACAAAAAAATTTACAACACTTAAACCTTTTATGGATTTTTTATCTCACAAAGTAGATTTAGAACCACTTATAGCAGCTTGGATATATAAAAAAATAGTTGCCGATGAGTATCAACTTCATAACTTTGAAGGTAAGTTTAATTTAGATACATATGATTTTTATCCTAACTTAATGAAGGGAAATGCTACAACAAAAAATGCAATAGTAAAGTTTGATGAAAATGCTCCATCAGCATTAGTTAATGATCTTAATGTCATATTAAAA
>CBDLTN010000052.1:0-14673 GCA_965306065.1 uncultured Sulfurospirillum sp.
TGTTTTGCCTATATCTGTATTTGTTGCTGTTATAAAAATTGGTCTGTATTTCATCTAAACTACTCTTCTTAACATTTAATTTCTTGTATGATTAAAATGTACACAAGTTATATATTATATCAACAATCTCTTAAAAACTAGGTCATTAAGTAAAGTCAATATTTATTTACTTTCAATTATAATGACTTAACAAAATTTATCTAGGAGGTTATTATGTTTAAAAAGTATATTTTTACTTTTATATTAGTCGTTTCTACTTTTGTGTTACAAGGGTGTATGCCAGTAACGAAGCCATTTACTCCAACTAAGCTTGAGGCAAATAAAGGACTAATCTATCTTTATAGACCAGACAGCTTTATCTCTAAAGGTCTTACATGGCTTGTAGATGTAAATGGAAAAGAGTATTCTGACTTTTTTATTAATAATGGTTATATACCAGTACCTGTAAAACCAGGAGACGTAACAATAGCTATAAAAGAGAACTCACTTGTAAAAGGTACATTTGATACCTTGAGAATCAAAAATGTAAAAAAAGGTGAGACTTACTATGTAAAAGCTATTGCTAAACCTTTCTCTTTTCATAAACTTCAACTTGTAGATAACAAAATAGGTAAAAAAGAGATAAATAAAACAGTTTATTTTATGAAACCACAGTAAAAAATCAATCTTAAAGCTTATTTAAAAACGAAGCATCAAAGGCATTTTGAATAAGCTTTTTTATCTCATCTTCACTGACATCTAATGACTCTACCAGAGCTTCAAAATTTTCATTAAGATAGCCACCAAAATAGGCTGGATCATCAGAATTAACAGTTACATGTAAACCACGTCTTAGAAGCTTAAGTATATTATGATTTTTCATGTCCTTGACTGCTTTTAATTTTACATTTGATAAAGGACAGACTGTTAGCGGTGTTTGATATTTGATTAGATGTTCTAAAAGTTTTTCATCTTCATCACATCTTATTCCATGATCAATTCTATCTACATGTAAAAGATTTATTGTATCCCAAATATAACTAGCATCGCCCTCTTCACCTGCATGAGAGACAAGCTTATATCCTTGTTTTTTTGCCTCCTCAAAAACCTCTTTAAACTTAATAGGAGGGTTTCCAAGCTCACTTGAATCTAACCCTACAGCTATAATTCTATCACGAAAAGGCTCCGCTTCTTTTAAAGTTTGAAATGCCTCTTCTTGACTTAAGTGTTTTAAAAAACTCATAATCAAAAATGAACTTATATTTAACTCATTTTTAGCTCTGTCCAATGCTTTTGTAATTCCATCAATAACAGTTTTAAATTTTATATTTCTATTAGTATGTGTTTGAGGGTCAAACATTATTTCAGTATGAACTATGTTTTGTTCCTTGCATTTAAGCAGATACTCCCAAGTCAAATCAAAAAAATCTTCTTCATTTACAAGTACATTTGCCCCAGCATAATAAATATCTAAAAAAGATTGTAAAGAAGTAAAACTATATGCATTTTTAATTTCTTTTACACTTTTGTATGGTATCTCAACATCGTTCTTCTTAGCTAACCTAAACATAAGTTCAGGCTCAAGTGTACCTTCTATATGTAGATGCAGTTCTGCTTTTGGTAGTTTTTGTATTAAATCTTTCATTTCCTATTATAACATTAATTTTATAATTATATTTTAGACCTACTTTTAGTAGTACTAAATTTATGTTATAATCATCAGTTTAATTTTTAGGAGGATTTTTTGAATAGTAAATTTAAATTGGCTATCGCATTAACTCTTTTACCATTAGCTCTTTTTGCTGATGCTAAAACAAATGCAGAAACATACGGTATGTTAACGTTGATTCCACCTTTTGTGGCAATCGCTTTGGCATTTTTAACAAAAAACGTTATTTTTTCTCTTTTTATGGGGATTTTTAGTGGAACTTTTTTAATAAATATATCTGGAAACAATATATTTGCAGCTCTTTACAATGCTTTTATAGATCTAGTGGGCAAGATGGTAGGAAGCATGGCAGACTCATGGAATGCAGGAATTATTCTTCAAGTTCTAACCATAGGTGGACTCATAGCAGTTATTACCAAAATGGGTGGACCTCGTGCAATCGCTGAGAAACTAGCAAGTCGTGCAAAATCTCAACGTTCAGCTCAGATATATACTTGGATTATGGGATTTTTTATATTTTTTGATGATTATGCAAACTCACTTATCATTGGACCTATTATGAGACCAGTTACTGACAAACTAAAAGTTAGTCGTGAAAAACTAGCTTTTATCATAGATGCTACTGCAGCTCCTGTTGCAGGGATTGCACTTATCTCGACTTGGATTGGTTATGAAATCTCTCTAATCAAAGATGCTTATGTAATGATAGGACAGGTTGATGTAAATGCTTATGCAATTTTCGTAGAGACTATTCCTTACAGATTTTACAATATCTTAATGTTAGCTTTTGTTTTCTTCTCAGCATATTTCTTACGTGAATTTGGACCTATGCATAAAGCTGCAACTAGAGCCATCTCAACGGGACAAGTGTATCATCCAAATGCAAATATCATGATGAATCAAGAGAGTGCAACACTTGCACCTAAAGAAGGAGTAGAACACTCTATTTGGAATGCAATCATTCCTATAGGAACTCTAATTGCAGTTGCATTTTTTGGATTTTACTTTAACGGATACCATGCACTTGATGAAGCAACATTAAAAGTTGTTGAAGCAAATCCTTTCGCTTTCTCATCAATTAGAGATTGTTTTGGTGCTGCTGATGCTTCTATAGTTCTTTTTGAAGCAGCTCTTTTTGCTTCGATTGTAGCAATTGGAATGGGTATGCAACAAAAGATGTTCAATCTTAGTGAAGCATTGGAGACTTGGGTACTTGGTGTAAAAGCTTTAGTTATTACAGCAGTTATACTAATCCTTGCTTGGTCAATCAGTGCAGTCATAAAAGAGCTTGGTACTTCAACTTATCTTGTCTCTATTTTAACTGATGCAACACCACAGATACTTCTACCTTCTATTATATTTATACTAGGTTCAATCATATCTTTTGCAACAGGAACGTCTTATGGAACTATGGGTATCTTGATGCCTTTGGCAATTCCAATCGCCAATGCAGTAGGACTTCATACAGGACTTGAAGGAACTGAACTTCAAAACTATATCATTTTAAATATCAGTGCTGTTTTAACTGGTGCTATATTTGGTGATCA
This sequence comes from uncultured Sulfurospirillum sp., assembly GCA_965306065.1. Taxonomy (GTDB): domain Bacteria; phylum Campylobacterota; class Campylobacteria; order Campylobacterales; family Sulfurospirillaceae; genus Sulfurospirillum_A. The sequence goes on from CBDLTN010000052.1 coordinate 3,196, forward strand.
TTGTTCTCCTATATCTGACACATCTATTTTATCTTCAATGGGTGCGGCTTGTGACCATATGGACCACATCAGAACTCAGCTATTTTATGCGCTTTTTGTAGGTTCAGTTGCTATTATTTTTGGTTATATTCCAGCAGCTATGGGATACTCTATGTATATCATACTTCCTGTAGCATTAGCAGTTATCGCTTTAACTATAAGATTTTATGGGAAAAAAGTAGTAGCTTAATTTCAAAGGAAGCAAGATTTCTTGCTTCCTTATCTGTATTTTTATTTCAATATTTGAAGAACTTACGTATAAAAAAGTGTATAATATTCTCTAAGGAGTAATTATGCAAAATGAAAACTCTACTAAATCAGATAAACAATACATAAAAGAGTTAGAAATCGCTTTAACTCAAAGCGAAGAAAAATTCAATACTTTATATAATCATTCCCCAGACATGTATGTTGCTGTATCTCCTAAAGATGGATGTGTTAAGTTTTGTAATAAAACGTTGTTCTTAAAAACAGGATATAAAGAAGAAGAAATAATCGGTTTTCCTGTTTTTAAATTATATCATGAAGATTGTATAGATGAAGTAAAAAGTGCTTTTGCAGATTTTGTCTCAACTGGTGTGGTAAAAAACAAGCAACTAATTATTAAATGTAAAGATGGTCATAAAATAGATGTAATACTAAATGTTGTTGCTGTTAGAGACGATGAAGGGAATATTTTATACTCTACTTCTTCATGGAGAGATATAACAGAAGAATTAATAAATAAAAAACATGAAATTGAAAATGAATATTTACTCTTAGAGTCTCAAAGAATCGGGAAAATAGGAAGTTGGAAAATTGACCTTGAGGATAAGTTATTTTCTTGTTCTAAAGAGATTTATAATATTTTTGAAATAGGAAAAGGAATAAAATTAACCAAATATAATCAACTAATTGATTATATTCACCCATCTTATAAAAAAACGGTCTGTGATTCTTATGAAAAAATATTTAAAGACTCAAAACCTTTCAATATAGAATATACACTTTTGTTAAAAAATGATAAGATAAAATATGTTCAAGCAAGTTCAGAACCACTATATGACCCAGATGGAAAAATCATCTCACTTATAGGGACTATACAAGATATTACTTATATAAAAAATATTCAAAAACAGCTTGAAGAGTTTAATAAAAATTTAGAACTAAAAGTTCAAGAAAAAACAGAAAAATTAGCATTAGCTATAAAACAGCTTGCTTTTTCAGAGAAAATGGCTTCTCTTGGTTCACTTGTTACAGGAATTGCACATGAGATCAACACTCCGCTTGGCATAAGTTTAACTGCCAGTTCACATTTTTCTAAAATAACCGATGAAATAAAAGATGTCTATAAAAAAGACCAAATATCACAAGATGACTTTGAAGAATATTTAAACACTTCTTATACTTTAGCTCAACTAGTTAATACAAATACAAAGAAAGCAGCTGATTTAATAAAAAGTTTTAAACAAATTGCAGTAGACCAAAGTAATGAAGAACAAAAAACATTTGTATTTTCAGAATATTTAAGTGAAACTCTAACTAACCTATATAGTATAACAAAACAAAAAAAAGTTGACATTGAAGTTGAGTGCGATAAGAGCATCAGCATAAATAGTTATCCTGGTGCATTTTCGCAAATCATAAATAATTTAGTACTAAATTCAACAATTCATGGTTTTGCTGAAAAAGACAATGGTCACATAGTAATTAAAGTACATAAAGAAGAAGATGAAATTACTTTAACCTATACAGATGATGGAGTAGGAGTTAAAAAAGAACTCCTTACTAAGATATTTGATCCCTTATTTAAGGCAAATAGAGAATTTGGTGGTACAGGATTAGGTTTACACATAGTATATAGTATTGTTACAAATATTTTAAAAGGAACTATTTCATGTGAAAGCTCTCTAGAAAAAGGATTTAAAATAACTATCTCATTTAAAATCTAAATACCTATACACAATCGTTTCACTTTTTTATTTTACAATTTCTTATCAAAACAAAAGGATTTAAGATGAAAAAGATAGCAATAATTTTAACAACAGCAATTCTAACACTACAAGCAAATTCATTTACTATAACTGATGAAGCAAGAGTTACTCACTCTAAACCAATTTATAAAACAATAACAAAAAGAGTCCCTTATCAAGAGTGTTGGGATGAAGAAGTACCAGTACAAAGATATGAAAACAGTAGATACAGTGACTCTTCAAATCCACTTGGCGTTATTATTGGTGGTGTTGCAGGAGGTATAATTGGAAATCAAGTAGGTAAAGGAAGAGGAAAAGATATTGCCACTGTTGGCGGTGCTCTTATAGGAACTATGGTAGGACACAATCTTTCAAAAAGAGATCACAGAAGAAGAGACTCTTATACTACTTACGAAACTAGACAAAGATGCAGTACAAGATATACAGAAAATCTAGAAGAGAAATTTGTAGGTTACAAAAATGTAGCTCGCTACAAAGGTAAAAAAATTGTAAAAGTTTCAAACAGAAAACTAAAATATATACCTATACGCATAACTATTAATTATTGATATTATGAGTTTGTTAACACTCCTACGATAAAATACCCTAAAATATATGTTTAGGGTATTTATATGAGTAAAATAATAAAGTTTTTTATAGATAATTCAAAGATGAATTACGTACTGTTTTTTCTAATATGTTTTGTTGGAATAATCGCTTATAATAAAACACCAAAAGAGATATTCCCTTCTTTTGAGCTTGATATGATAACTATAAATGGTGGATATACCGGAGCATCAATTGATATTCTTGACAAAATAGCTGTTAGAGAGATAGAAGATGAGTTAAAAAGTATGGAAGGCATCGAGGAGATGGTTACAACTATAACTCCTGGCTCTTTTCGTATAAGGCTAGACCTTAATAAAGGAACAAACAAATACGATACAGCTGCAAAAATAAAAGACACCATCAATGAAGTAAAGCAAAATTTTCCAGATGATATGAGTGAACCGAGGGTTACAGTTATAGTAACAGGTAAATCACTAATGCAAGTTTCAATAAGCTCAAAAAATAAAAACTTATCTGAGTTAATAGACTTTGCAAAAGATTTAAAAACAAAAATATTAGGTGTGAAAGATATCTCAGAAGTCTCAATATATGGAGATTCTGATATGTATTTTAATATACAAATCGATGAAAAAAAGATAGAAAGTTTTGGTTTAAATAAAAATTCTGTTTTTAATGCAATCTCAGGCATATCTTATATCTTTCCTGTAGGAAAAATAGAAGGACATGGAAAACACTACTATATATCTACTTTTAACGGTAAAAAAAATTCTCAAACTATGCAAGAGACTATACTTAAAGTAGATGGTAAAAAAATATACTTAAGTGATATCGCAACAGTTCAAAAGAGATATGCCGACGCGGCAACTCTTTCATCTATAAACACAGGAGCCTCTCTCTCATTGGCTATCTCTCAAAGTGAGACAGGAAATGCTCTAAATGCTAAAAAAAACATAAGCAAACTACTGGATGAGTTAAAATCAAACAATAATGATGTAAACTTTGTTCTACACAATGATAATTCTCTAAGAATAAAAGATAGACTAAATGTAGTAGGATCAAATATATTTTTAGGTCTTATTTTAATAACTCTTTTACTTGTTGTTCTAATAAACACAAGAATGGCAATTGTTGTAGGTATAGGAATACCAACTTCTTTTATAATGGGCGCAATATACTTTTATCTCTCAGGTTATACGATAAATATGATTTCATTAGTAGGTGTTTTAGTTGCACTTGGTATAGTAGTTGATGACGCTATTGTAGTATCTGAAAACATACAACAAAAAGTCGAAGAAGGAATGGAGCCAAAAGATGCAGCCGTTGAGGGTGCAAAAGAGATGGCAAAACCAGTTATTATGGCATCTTTAACAACTCTATTTACTTTTATTCCTTTACTAATGCTAAGTGGGACTATGGGTGAATTTATAAAACTAATCCCTATTGCAGTTTCTGCGCTTATCGTAGCTTCTTTGATAGAATCATTTATATTTTTACCAATCCATGCTGCTCATACATTAAAAAAAGAGTCTCGTGCATTATCTTGGAATAGAGTAAATAAAATATACAGCACAATTATTCATAAACTAATTCAATTTAGAAAAACTTTTCTTTTCTTATTTATAATTATAATTCCAATTTTGATAGTTTTTGGTATAAAAAACTCAAAATTCCAAATGTTTCCTAGATTTGATTCAACAACAGTCAATATATCTATAAAAGCTAATCTAAACACTCCTATAGAAGACTCACATAAGATTGTAAAAGAAATATCAGAAGATCTATATGACTTAAAAGAAAAGCTTTCTATAAAAACAATTTCAACAGTTGCTGGATACAGAAGAAATGCTGAGAGTTCAAGTGAAAGATATCCTTATGTTATGTATATCACCTTAGAATTATATAAACTAAAACCTCAAAATGTTTTTGATAAGTACATAACACCTAATCTAAGTTTTTACTATGATAAGAGTGACAGGATTAGAGAGTTAACTTCTATCGAAATTTCTAAAAAACTGCGTCAGCTGTTAAAAAAGAACAATTACAAAAACAAGTATAACTTAGATGAGATTTTTGTAGCAGAAAGACGTGCAGGTCATGTAAAAACGGATATAAAAATAGGTATTATTTCTAATAGCGATAAAAAAATAATAGACTCAATTCACACAGTAGAAACTGCTTTAAATAAAATTGATGGCATAAAGTCAGTTACAAACAGTGCTAAAATGGGTATAGAAGAGATAAAAATCAAAGTAAACTCTTATGGAGAATCTTTAGGATTAAATGAACAAAATATAGGTCAAGTTCTCTCAAATCTATTTTTATCAAAGAAAAAATCAACAGCTTTTGATGAGGATAATTTACTGGAGATAAAAATAGAGAGTATAAACAAAGACAATATAAAAACATTAAGTACAATGCCAATACCTTTAAGTGATGGAAGAAAAGTTATGCTTAAAGAAGTTGTTGATTTTGAAATAGTTAAGTCATTTGAAAAAGTTGCTAAAGATTTTGGAGAAAAAACTTTTTATGTTTATGCAAATGTTGATACAAAAATCATAACCGCAACTGAGACTTTAGATAGTATACAGCCAATTTTAGATGAAATAAAAAGCTCAGGTGTAAAACTCCAAATACTAGGAGAAAAGAAAAAGAATGATGAATTAAAAGCTGATATGTTATCTGCTTCTGCTATTGCATTTTTATTGATTGCTCTTAGTATGCTTTATCTGTTTAACTCTTTTAGAGATACTTTTATCATTATCTCTGTTATACCTTTTTCATTTTTAGGTGTTTTAATTGGTCACTTCATCATGGGTATAAACTTAACTATGCCTTCTATTATTGGAGCCCTTGGACTTGCCGGAGTTGTTATAAATGATGGTATTATTATGATGACCTATCTAAAAAAAGTCACTCTTGTAGATGACTTATATAAACAAGCCACTAAACGTTTAAGACCTATTTTTCTTACAACTATAACTACTCTAATAGGCTTATCGTCTCTTATCTTTTTTCCAGCTGGTGAAGCTGCAATCTTTCAACCACTAGCCATATCATTAGGTTTTGGACTAGCATGGGGAACTGTACTAAACCTGCTTTATGTTCCTGCATTTTTTGCAGTGCTCCATAGAAAAAGATTTGCAAAAGAAGAAGCAAAATTAGATGCAGGGTAATTGCATCTTTTTTCTAACTAATTAATATAAAGTTGCACTAATGTTATATTATTTAGGTAAAATAAAATTTTAAATTAAACAAAGTGACAAATAGATGCTAATCATAGAAATAATCGGTTGGATTGGTAGTATAATGTATCTTGTAGCATACTTTTTACTATCAAACAAAATAATAGAAAAAGACAAGTTATACTATCTTCTTAATATAGTTGCAGCAGTTCTTGTTGCTATCTTATCTACTTATAAAAACACTATGCAATCAGTTTTTTTGAATCTTTTTTGGGGATATCTATCGTACTTTGCTTATATAAATAAAGAGTTTAAATTTAACATTATAAGTGTTCGTTTATTTAATATATCAATATCTGCTTTACTTATAGTCTCTTTTATCCTTTTGCTCCTAAAAAAACAGTTTTTAGCACTAGATACATTAGCTTGGATATCAGTTTTTGTCTTTATAGTTTCTTATTATCTACTTTTAGTCAATAAAATCTCACTTCAGTCTTTTAATATATATAATTTTATTGCTGCATTTATAATAATCCCTAAAATGTATACATTTGAGAATTACCAAGTTGCCTTCGTTCAAGCAATATGGGCATTTTTTGCTTTAAAAGCATACGTGGAGGATTTAAACTTAATTACTATAAAAAAATAGACAATTAATGATATTTATGTTACACTTTTATTGAATAGTAAGAAGTGAGGTGTGATGTGAAAAATTTTACTATTTTATTAATTGTATTGATTTTTACTAAGACTCTTATAGCTAAAGACTTCACAATAGGAGTAGCTACATGGGTTCCTTTTTTATTTACTGAAACTAAAGAAGTAAAAGGAATCAGCATTGACTACGTCAAAGAACTTACAAAACGAATGAATGTTAACTTAGTCATAAAAAAAGTTCCTTGGGCAAGATCATTAAAGATGCTTAAACAAGGTAAACTAGATGCTGTGGTAAACATGGTAGAAACAGAACAAAGAAAAGAGTATATAACATTTACTAGTCCACCATACGCAAAACTAACCACAAGATTTTATATACATAAAGACAATACAGATTTAATCAAAAAATATACCGATCTATATAAATACCGTATAGGATTTGTAAGAAATTCTGCGTATTTTGAGCCATTTAATTCAGATGAAAAAATCAATAAATACGGTGTTAATACAGAAAGTCAACTCTTAGCAATGTTGGTAAAAAAAAGATTTGAAGTCATCATTGGAACTGATATACAAGTTGATTATGAAATAGCTCAAAAAGGATATAAACCTTTTATTACAAAAGCATCATACATGCCATCAAATGATGTGCTTATTCGTATAGGTATCTCAAATAAATCTCCATTTATTAAAGATTTAAAAACAATAAATAAATATACTAAAGAGATTGTACAAGAAGGACTTATAGAAGTTTATAAAGAAAAATACCGCTAAGAGTGTCGAATAGGAACATAAAAATCTAATTCAAACTTTTCGTCTTCTCTGACAAAATGATTTTTATGATAAATAGCCATAGAAGGAAGGTGCACTTTCTCATATTGTGAATTTGGCAACCAACTATAATATATATAATCCATATACCTCATCAAATCCCCATAAACACCAGTTAAAGAAAACTTTGCACAAAACATACGAGGTATATACATAACTCCAATTTTTCCACTTCTATAAAACTTTTCATCAACTTCTAAACAAGCAACATAATGGCAATCTTCTTTTTTTACTATATTTGGATTACTGTGATGCAAACCTATCATAGGAAACTTGGAAAAATCCATTTCATTCTCAATGCACCACCCTTCTAAACGTTGCCAGGCTTCTTTTATACTTTTGTTGTATCCTTTGTGTCGTACATATGCTACTCTCTTTTTATCTACATATCCCACTTCTACATGTAAAGGATTAATCTCAGATATATTGTCGCTTATGTCTTTTGGTATATCAATTTCTCTCCATTTAGAAGGCGTTACACCAAAACGTTCTTTAAAAGCATGTGTAAAAGATGAATTTGATATAAAACCAGACTCGTTCAAAATCTCGCTTATAGTAGAGTTTGGATTAAACAACAAAGCATTTGCAGAATGCTCTAATCTAACCCTTCTTATATAGGTATGTAAACTTTCACCTACTATATTTTTAAATACTCTATTAAAATGAAAAGGTGACATGGAAACATTTTTAGCTAATGCATTTACACTATGGTCTTTAGCAATATCTGAATGAATCTGGCATAGTATTTCATTGACTCTTTGTCTATGGTCATTTTTCGTATTTTTTTTCATTAGAAATTATACACTATTTGTTTTAAACTATTAACATATCGTTAAGATAAAACTTTTATAATGAGTACAAATATAAGGAGATATTATGTATGGACATGGATTTATGGGACATGGTTTTTTTATGCCTGGATTTCTTTTTTGGATAATTGCCATAGGAATCATTTTTTTGATTTTTCGAGCAATTTTTGAAAGCAATAGCAAAAAAAAGGAATTTAATGATGAAGCACTCTCAATTGCTAAAAAAAGGTTTGCAAGTGGTGAAATAAATGAGGAAGAATATATAAAAATCAAAAATACCTTATAATAAATAGCACATTTCGACAAATAAATAGTTATATTTTTTGTAGAAAAATTCTTTACATGTAGATATTATTCTACTATTAAATATATTAGGATAAATCATGAATACATTACTTGCAAACAGAGTTAAAAATGCTCCTCGTTCTTTCACTAGAAAAATACTAGATGTTATAGGAGCTAAAGATATAATCTCTTTTGCAGGTGGTCTTCCTGATGAGACTCTTTTCCCACATGAACTTATTAAAAAAGAGATGAATTACTCATTAGACAATTTACCAAGAAGTATGTATCAATATAGTCAAGCACAAGGTGCGATAGAACTTAGAGAAGAATTGGCAAAAACTTATACCAACTCAAATGAAAATCAAATATTGATTACAACAGGTTCTCAACAAGGACTAGACATACTTTGTAAAACATTTATCAATGCTGGAGATACTATCATAGTTGAAGCTCCTAGTTATCTTGCCGCCCTTAATCTTTTTGCACTATATGATGCAAATATAGAAGAAGTTTCTCTTACATGTAAAGGTGTAGATACAGTTGAACTTGAAGAACTTTTCAAAACCAAAAAACCAAAGTTTTTTTATGCAATCCCTACTTTTCAAAATCCAACAGGATGGAGTTGGGAAGATGATTGCAAAAAAGAAGTAGCAAGACTGGCGCAAAAATATAATGTAGTTGTTATAGAAGATAGTCCGTACAATGCACTTAAGTACGAGCCATCCAAAGAGTTAGGTTTCGAAGAACTTCTTCCAGAGCTTTCAGTAACTTTAGGAACTTTTTCAAAAACTCTTGTACCCGATTTTAGGATAGGCTGGATGAGAGCGGATGAAAAATTTTTAAAAGTATTTCAAAGTATGAAAGAAAACACTGACTTACAAAGCCCAAAGTTTTTTCAATATATAGTAGCAAATATGATAAAAGATGGAAATCTAGCTTTACATGTAAAGACTTTGATTGAAACTTACAAAATCAAAAGAGATACTATGAATACAGCCTTAAAAAAAGAGTTTGTCAACCAAGTAGAATTTGAACTTCCCAAAGGTGGTATGTTCTTTTGGATAAAATTTGATGATAAGACAGATACAATGAAACTTTTTGATGAAGCTATAAAAAACAATGTAGCTTTTGTTCCAGGAAGTGTTTTTTATAAAAATCATCAACCAACACCATATGCTAGACTAAACTTTACTAATGCAACTATAAAAGATATTAAAAATGGTGTGAAAAGGTTAAAAGAAGCATATACAAAGTATAATGCAACACATGAATGAACAACCAAATAACCCACTTCACGGGATAAAATTACAACAAATAGTAGAAGATTTAGAAAAACATTACGGATGGGAAGAGTTAGATAGACGTATGAGAATGAACTGTTTTGCATCTAATCCATCTGTAAAATCAAGCTTAAAATTCTTAAGAAGAACCCCTTGGGCAAGAGAAAAAATAGAAAAGCTTTGGTTAAATACTTTTAAAAAGTAGTTTCCTTAAAAAGAAACTACCCTCTTTTTAAATCTAAAACCTCTCCAATAGATTGATATGAGTATTTTTCATACTCTTCATTTTTTCTCATTATGGCCATAACTGCCATACGGTCTGCTAACTCATTACCTTCTATTCCAGCATGTCCTTTTACATGAGTTATAACAATCTTGTTTTTTAACTCTTCAAAAAGAGAATGAGCTTTTTTTATAATTTCGAGATTTTTAATCTCTCCACCCTTTTTTGTCCACCCTTTTGCTTTCCAACCATATGCCCATTTACTAATACAATCTATACTATATTTTGAATCAGAACAAATTTCAATCATACTAGTACACTTAGACTCTGAAGCAATCTCTAAAGCCTTATATAGTGCATTTAATTCTGCTGTATTATTAGTTCCTAGCTCTTCATATCGTCCGTGTAACAGTACAGGGCTATTGTCTCCTTCATACACAGCAAGCCCACTTCCAGCATTACCTGGATTTCCTGAACATGCTCCATCACAGTAAATCTTTAAAGTATTTATTTGTTGCTCTTTTTTAGCTACAGGCTCTTTTTTTACTTCTGTTTTGTTTTTATTAAACTCTAACATTAGATTATAGTTTTTTACAATTGCCTCTTGTCCTCTAAGGGCTAATTTGCCTTTTAATAAAATCAATAAGTTAGCATCTTCTTCTGATAAACTTGTATCTTCTACCAAAGATTCCCATCCCATAACAGGAGGATAAGACTGCCCTAAAATATTAAACTGTGTTTTATTTAGTGTAGAATCATGCATTATCATCTGTAAAAATTGTTCATTTATTCTCATATATATCGTTCCTTTATGCGCAATTATAACAAATTAAGTCAAAAAAGAAACAAATACATGTTCACATGTACTTATTAATAAAAAAATTTATTTTTTATTAAATAAAGTTTTTATTATATTTTTTATATAATATTTCAATAAATAATAAAGGAGTATATATTGACTAAATATATAATTAAATTCATAGTCGGTCTTCTAATATTAGGTTCTTTTTCTTATGCAACTGATACACATGCTGAAAAAGCAGTGAAGAAGTCAATAACTGCGAGTGGTAATGCAAGTGCTAGTGCAGCTCATGCAATAGTTGCAACGGGACAAGTAACTTCTGCAGCTTCTGCAATTCCTCTTCAAGTAGCCGGTTCTATAGGAACAGTTAGTAAAAAAATAGGAAATGAACTTATGAAAGTTGCAACTGAGCCTATAGGAACACCTCTAGTAATCACTGACGAATCAATAACTGCCGGTCCACTTCCTAGCGAAGCAATGAAACCTAAAAAGCAATAGGGAAAAATATGAAAAATCTTTTAAAACACAAAATTATATTAACCTTAATAGCAATATTATATTCCTCTTCTCTTCTTTATGCTGGTAGCAGTCAAGCTGGTGGAGAAATTCACTATAAACCAGAAGAAATAATTAAATTTGCAAAAAAAGTTGAAAAAACACTAGCACAAAAAGGTGCAAGAATTGCAATTTTAGGTAGAGTCGGCCGTGATAGAGAAAGTTTACCAGAAGGCATTAGTTTTACTCATACAGCATTTGCAGTTTATTCTCAAATAACAACTGCCGACAATAGAAAAATTCCAGGTTATGCAATATATAACTTATATCAAAGAGATAAAACTCCTGATGTT
>CBDLTN010000053.1:0-14427 GCA_965306065.1 uncultured Sulfurospirillum sp.
GTAAAGAGTTTTTTTCATAAAAGTCTTTACATGTACAGTAGTCATTTTTACCTGTTTGATGAATTATATGTATACCATTTTTTATTAGTTTAGGTGCTATTTTCATAGCAAGTTGGTTTATATAACTAGCTCCTTGTGAACCACCTAAAAAGATAACTGTTTTTAACTTTTGTCTTAGTTTTCTAGTTTTGAAAAACTTGTCACTTACAGGGTATTCTTTTACTTTTGAAGATGTTTCGTATGAGCTAAAAAACTCTCTTGCAAATGGTTTTAGTATTTTATTTAGTGTTCCAATTACAGCATTTTGTTCATGAATATATAATGGAGTTCTTGTAAGCAGTGAAGCAAATGCAGCTGGGGCTGCTGAGTATCCTCCTACACAAAAAACAGCTTTTACCTTGTGAGCTTTAAAAATATCTTTACATGTAAAGGCAGAAGATAGTATATCTTTTAGTACAAGTATTTTTTTTAATCCTCGTTTATTTACAACTCCTTTAGAGTCTAAAAAGTACGTTTTTTCAAAGCCGTTATCATCTTCAAACCATGATTTGTCTTGTCCATTTTTTGAACCGATGTAGATAGGTTTTAATCCTCTGCTGTTTAATTCTTCCTTGAGTGCATTTGCTATTGCTAAATGTCCACCCGTTCCTCCACCAGTTATTGCAACCATCATAATTTCGCCCTTTTACTTACCATAAGAACCATACCTATACCAAAAGAGAGTGCTAGAAGAGAACTACCTCCATAGCTAAGAAATGGAACGGCAATTCCTTTTATTGGTGTGATTGAAGTAATTCCAAAAGCATTCATTAAAAAAGAGAATACTATTAACAAGCCAATACCTAATGAAAAAAGATAAAATACTCTGTTATCACTTCTACTTGAAATTTTAAAAACTCTGTAGATGATAGTAAATATAATGAGAGTTAAAAACGTAACTCCTAAAGCACCTATCTCTTCAGAAATACCTGCTAAAACAAAGTCTGTATGAACTTCACTAAGATAGCCTAGTTTAAACAGACTATTTCCCAGTCCTTCACCAAATAGTCCACCATGTTTGATAGCATTTAAAGAGTGAGATATTTGATAAGGTTCAGGAGCATTTTCAACTCTAAGAGCAGTTGCTATTGAGTCAGGAAATAAAGAAAGTACCATATCTTGTATGGTAGCCCACCATGTTTTTATCCTGATGATTCTTCTATCAGAACTTAGGATTGTTATAACAAATAGTGTAATTGAACTTATAATACTAATCATAAACAGTCTTAAACTAGTTCCTGCAAAAAATGCCATAAATGCAAGGGTTAGCGCCAAAACAACTACTTGTCCAAGGTCATTTTGCATGATTGCAATGAGGTATATAACTAATAAAAATAGTCCTACATAAGGTAGAATCAGCATCAGTTCGTCTTTAAGTGGTTTTTTATTGTCATCTAGTTTTCTTGCAAAACTCCATGCTAAGAAGTAAACAAAGCCTATTTTAAAAAACTCTACAGGAGCAAATGAAAATCCTGGAAATCTTACCCATCTTTTTGCACCTCCTGCTGAAGTAACCATGGACTCAGGAAGATAGTGCATTATGCCCATTAAAAATAAGCAAGAAAAAAAGATAAAAAATCCTATCCAAACTAAATATTTATCAGGATTAAATTGAGAAAGAGACCACATGATGAAAATAGAAATCATACCAACTGCAGCTTGTCTTATAAAAAAGTGCCATTCGTTATAGTTAAAATATAGTGTTGTAAAAACAGGTAATGAGAGTGAAAATATAATGCTTATAAATATACAAGAGGTACATAATATAAAAAGTGTTTTATCAGTTGCCATAGTTCTCTTTACATGTAAGGATTTATAGTATTTTAGTATAATTATGTTTAAATTGAGTTAATGGAAAATTTGGAATAGAATTTGCTTATATTAACTGAAGTTTAAATGGATATGAGAGGAAACAGATGGTTTTAACATCAACAAAAGCAAAACCGTTAATGGAAGCAGCCTTAACAGCTCGTGCTCAGCGTCAAGATATGATAGCTGGAAATATAGCAAATATAGATACGCCTTTTTATAAAGCACGTGATGTAGATTTTGAATCAGCTCTTATTGAAAAAACTAAACAGATGTATGGTAAAAATGATGTGCAAGAGTTAAAAATGGCACAAACTGATGATAAACATATGAGTGCTTATCAAAGTTTGGATAGAACTAAATCAACAATTTATCTTAGAGATGGTCATATGGCTAGAAATGATGGTAATACAGTAGATTTAGATGTTGAATCAACAGAGCTTAGTAAGAATTCAGTTATGTTTACTGCCCTAACAGCAGCATTAAAGAAAAACAGTACAATTTTCAAAAGTGTAATAGAAGCATCAAAGAAGGTATAATAGATGGCATTTTTAAGTGATTTTGATATAAGTGGTTACGGACTCTCAGCTCAGAGATTTCGTATGAATATTATAAGTGGAAATATAGCAAACGCAAATACAACAAGAACAAGCGAAGGTGGACCATATCAAAGAAGAGAAGTTGTTTTTAAAGCAGCTGATTTTGATGCGGCGTTAAATAAAGAACTAAAAGAGAGTAATAATTTGCTTGAGTATGAGAACCCTTTAGATGATCCATTTTTGCAAAAGGATGCTAATCCTGCTATAATGAGTGTAGTAGTAGATAAAGTTGTTAGGGATGATAGTGACTTTAGGCTAAAGTATGAGCCGTCACATCCTGATGCAAATGGAGAAGGGTATGTAGCATATCCAAATATTAATCCGGTTGTGGAAATGGCCGATTTAATAGAAGCAACAAGAGCTTATCAAGCAAATGTTGCGGCATTCCAGAGCGCCAAAAATATGGCAAACAGCTCTATAGATATGATGAGAGGATAGAGATAGATGCAAAATAATATAGGTAAAATTGCAGATATAAATGGCATCGCTAATAAACTTGAACGTGCAAACAAAACCACAGATGGTGGTGATTTTTCTAAAGTTTTACAGGAGTCTCTTGGAGAAGTCAATAAGACACAGGTAAAAGCTGATAAAGCGATGGCAGATATTGCTACTGGTGAAGTTAAAAATCTTCATCAAGCTGCACTTGCTATTGGTAAAGCTGAGACTAGTATGAAAGTAATGTTAGAGATTAGAAATAAAGCGCTTAGTGCTTATAAAGAGATTGCAAGAACTCAACTTTAAACAATAGTTAGATATACTTACTATATGGAACAAAAAGATACCCGAAAGATAAAAATCTTATTTTTATTTGCTATAGTTACACTTGGTTTTATAATATTTTTGGGTACACTTTTTTATTGGGCCCAGATAGATAGAAGACTTCCAAGACTTACTTACAAAGAACAAATTCACGCTACTCGTGGCAATATTATAACCAATGATAATTTTAAAGTAGCATCTAGTAAAAAACTTTATAAAGCTGTAATAAATACTAAAAATATTGACCCTGACAAGCTTGATCTATTTGTAAATTTATACTCTTTGTATAGTGGAGATGACAGAAAAAAGGTCAAAAAAAGAATTCTTTCAAGAAAAGGAAGTTTGGTTCTCTCTTACAAAATAAATCCAAAAAATGCAAAACATCTAAAAGCTTTGGCAAGAAAACTTTATAGACTAGGGGTTTTTAGAACATATCATGATCCAAAAAGCGGTATTGCATTTTTACATGGTCTAAGTGTTGTCCAAAGTGGAGAGAGAAGAGTATATCCTGTCTCAACCACTCTGACTCCAGTAATAGGGTATGTAAAAAAAATAGAAAAAGACGGTATCACAAAGGTTATGGGTGTTAAGGGCTTAGAGCGTTATTATGAAGATAAACTTCTCTCTATTCAAGATACCATGGTAGTTGGTAGCAGAGATATTTCAAATACTATAATTCTCAATCGTGACAGCGTTTCAAGTAAAAGGGTAAATGGACTTGATATTCATACAACTATATCTTTAAAATTACAAAAGATGATAGAAGATGTTATTGATGATTATAAAAAAAGTTTAGATGCAAAAGAGATAATAGTCTCCGTTATGCACTCAAAAAGTGGAGCACTTTTGTCTTTGGCTACCTCAAATAGATATAATCCAGATTTTATTCGAAGAAGTGACTACCCAAATTTAAATGTTTCAGCTGTAGAGTATGCGTATGAACCAGGTTCAGTTATGAAACCTATAACATTTGCACTTCTTTTAAAAGAAGAAAAAGTCAATCCTTATGATTTAGTTCGAACATATGGAGGAAGATATAAGCTTGGAAAAAGACTTATAAGAGATACACATGATTATGAATGGTTAAGTGCTGAAGATGTAATAGTTCATTCGAGTAATATTGGAACAATTCAACTTGCACAAAAGCTTGATGCAATTGAGTTTTACCAAGGATTGAAAGACTTTGGGTTTACTCAAAAAACTCAGGTAGACTTACCATATGAAAAACTTGGGTATATTCCTCCTTTACATAAGTTTAAATCTGAAACATATAAAGGTACAGTTGGATACGGTTATGGTATGACGTCTACTTTTATGCAGGTTTTAAAATCTTATAATGTTTTTAATAACAATGGACGTATGGTTACACCTTATATTGCTTCGTATTTTACGAGCGATGATGGTACAAAATACCCTGTTATAAGAGATAATGAAAAAGAAGTTATACCTGTTTCAGTGGCAAAAAGAATGCAAAGTATTCTTATAAAAGCCGTACAAAAGGGTACTGGTAAGAATGCACATGTAGATGGTATTGTGATAGGAGGAAAAACAGGAACTGCTCATATAGCTGAAGGTGGTGGTTATGTTAACAGATATAATAGCTCATTTTTCGGATTTGCAAATGACAAAAAAAATGACTTTACCATAGGTGTATTAGTTGTTGAACCTAAAAAAAGATATCACTATTTTGCTTCTATGAGTGCTGTACCTATATATAAAGAAGTAGTTCTTCGTTTAGTAGAGGAAGGTTTTTTAACTCCTTTGGTTATACCTGAGTAACTTCAATACAAATTTATAGTGTTATCTGTGATATTGCTTTTACAAATTTATCAGAGTCATTAGGGCACTTTGCTACTAAATACTCTTCATATTTAAGCTCATCTGCTACTTCCTTGTACTCTATACTTAGCTCAAACTCTGTTTCAGAGTTATCTATAGTAAATGAAATAGGAGAGATGATAACTTTTTTACATGTAAGAGATTTTAGTTTATCTTCTAAAGAAGGCTCCAACCATTTTACTGGTCCTAGTTTTGATTGGTAAGCAACATGAATATCTTTAAAAGTGATATTTTTTTCTTTCAAAATATCTTTTAAAAGCTCAACGTGCAAAAGAATTTCTTTTTGATATGAGTCACCCTTGTCAACTATACTTTGAGGTAAAGAGTGAGCTGAAAAGATTAGTTCAAACTCTTTTGAGTTTTTATCTTTTAACTGCTCTTCGATTTTTTCTATAAGTAGTTCATTGTAAAGTCTATTTTCATAAAATCTATCTACATGTAAAGTCTTTACATGTAAACCTTTTAAGGCTTCATAAAAGTCTTCTAAAGATGATTTTGTAGTAGTTGTAGAGTATTGTGGATAAAGAGGTAAAAGAGTTACTTCTGTTATTCCTTTTTGTTTGAGCTCTTTTACAACATCTTTTGCAAACGGAGGAGTATAACGCATAGCATAAGTAACATATGTATCTTTAAACTCATTTTGAAGTTTATTAATCAGCTGTTTTGTGTAACCAACTATTGGTGACTTACCACCAAGTTTTGCATAGTTTGAACGAGCCTCTTTTTTTCTTGATGTTACTATCATAAATGAGATAAAAGAGCGAAGTAAATCGCTCTTAACAGTTATGATATTTTTATCGTTAAACATGTTTTTTAAAAAAACTTCTACTTCATCTAGGGAGTTTGGCCCACCCATGTTTAAAAGAACTAATGCTTTACTCATTTTGCTGATGAAATTTCCAAAGTTATCATACTATCTTCAATAGTACTAAGTCCATGACGCTCGCCTGTTTTGATAAATTTTCTAAAAGCTTTATGTTCACGTACTAGTGGTTCTTCTTTTTTAACCATACACTTTCTTATAACATAAGAGTTGTTTTTTTGATACTCTGAGAACTCTGTTAAGTCTTGTTCCATAAGATTTGCTTCGAAATATGCATCTTTAGTTGCTACTTCAATCGTTCTTTTTCTAAAAGGAGTTAACCAGTTCGTAGTTATACTTGCAACTACTTCATCTTGCAGTTCAAATGAAAGAATTGCATTGTCCTCATGGTGATTATGAATCTTTTGAGATTTGTATATAGAAGTGTTTAGTATCTCTTTTCCTGTTATATATCGTATTAGGTCTATATCGTGAACTGAAAGATCTGTAAGTATTCCAACATCAGCAATACGTGGAGGAAAAGGACCTACACGAGTTATACCTATAGAGTATACCTCACTATCAGCAATTTCGTTTTTAAGTTGTTCTACTACTGGATTAAATCTTTCTATGTACCCTACGCATACCTTTGCATTATTTTTATTTGCTGCTTCAAGTATATCTTTTGCTTCTTCTACTGTTGAAGCTACTGGTTTTTCAATAAAAAGGTGTTTACCTTTATTAAGACATTTTATAGCAACTTCTTTATGTAAAAAAGTAGGAACTACTATAACTGCCGCATCAAACTCAGCATGCTCGAGCATCTCGTCCAAATCTGTATAAAAAGGCTCATCATAGTCTCTTGTTTGCTGTATATCACAAAGTGCTGTTATCTCAAACCCTGTTAAAGATTTTAAAACTCTATAGTGGTTTTGCCCCATTGAACCTAATCCAATTAATGCTACTTTTACCATTGTTTATGCCTTTATCTCAGTAACAACCATATCTTGCTGCTCTTGTGTTAAAAATGGACTCATTGGAAGTGACATGATACCTTTTCCAACTCTCTCGCTTATAGGAAAATCTCCTTGTTTGTATCCAAGATACTCAAATGCCTCTTGGAGATGAAGTGGTATTGGATAATGAACTGCTGTTGGGATTCCTGCGTCATTTAGTTTTTTGCTTATAGTATCTCTATCTTTACATAAAACTGAGTATTGAGCGTAAACAGAAGTTCTATCTTCAAAAACAAATGGAGCTTTAACGTCTTCGTTATCTTTTAAAAGCTCACTGTACCTGTTCCCTATCTCAATACGTTTTTTTACTTCGTCTTCAAAATGGTTTAGTTTTACATTTAAGATTGCTGCTTGCATAGCATCTATACGTCCATTGATACCTATGTATTTATGCTCATAGCGTTTGCCTTGTCCATGATTTAACAAAGAACGAATTTTTGCAGCTAGTTCATCGTCGTTACAAAATAGTGCTCCACCATCTCCATAACAACCAAGAGGTTTAGACGGGAAGAAACTAGTACATCCAATAGTACTTAAATTACAGCTTTTTTTGCCATTATACTCTGCTCCAAAACTTTGGCAAGCATCTTCAATAACTGGAAGGTTATATTTAGAAGCAATCTCATTTATCTTATTCATATTAGCAGTTTGACCATAAAGAGAGACTGGCATAATAGCTTTTGTTTTAGATGTGATTTTTTCTTCTATAAGAGAAGAATCAATATTGTAATTTTTATCACAGATATCAACAAAAACTGGAACAGCACCAAGTAAAGCTATAACTTCTGCTGATGCTATAAAAGTAAACGGAGTTGTAATGATTTCATCTCCAGCTTTGATATCAAGTGCTAAAAGAGCTAAAACAAGAGCATCGGTTCCACTAGAGCATCCTATCGCATGTTTTGCTCCGGTAAATTTTGCTAAATCATTTTCTAGTTTGGTAACTTGTGGTCCAAAAATAAATTGTGTTGATTCCATTACTCCTAGAACTTCTTTGTTTATCTCTTCTTTATATGTTTCATATTGTGTTTTTAAGTCTATAAAAGGTAGTTTCATATAATTGTCCTGTTAGAATTTTTATGCATATTGTACTTAAATAACACTTAAGTTTTTATATCTTCAAAGCGTTCATATATCTCAATTCCTGCAAAAATATGGGCTTTATCTATTTTTACGATTTTATCAATATGCTTTTTCTTTAAAACTAAAGATATTTTTATATCAAGTTCTTCAAGTTTTGATATCATATCCTCTAAAGCAAATATTGCAGATATATCAATAAATGGTGCATTTAAACAATTAACAATTAGGTGTTCCGTATCTAAAACTTGATTTACATGATCTTCAAAAATCGAAGCAGAACCAAAGAAAAATGCACCATTTATATTTAATACTCTAGTATTTGATTGCTCATTTTGAAGCTCTTCTTCTTTATATTGAGTTGTTTGAATGTTAGATTCTTTTGAAATTCTATAAACAATAAGGAGGGATGCCAATAAGATACCAACTCCAACTGCCATAATTAAATCAACAAAAACTGTTAAACCAAATACAACAACCATTACATAAAGATCATATTTAGGAGCATTTTTTATGATTTTTAAAAATTTATAATCAAGTATATCAATTCCCACTTTCATTAAAATTCCAGCAAGTAAAGCAAGAGGTATCTGCTCAACAACAGGAGCAATAAACATCATCGCTGCTAAAATTGTTAGTGCATGAATTATACCAGAGAGTCTAGTTGTTCCTCCACTTTTAACATTTATTACAGTTCTCATAGTAGCACCAGCTCCCACAAGCCCTCCAACTAAAGAAACAAATGCATTTCCGATACCTTGTCCAATTAACTCTTTATTTGGATTGTGTTTGGTTTTTGTTATAGAATCAGCAACTAAAGAGGTCAATAATGTATCAATACACCCCAATACAGCCAATGTAAAAGCTAAAGTCACTATATGTTTTAATTGATTTATATCAAATGAAGGAAATATTAATTCTGGAAGACTTGTAGGAATTTCACCTATTGTTTTTACGTCAAAATTTAAGTATATGCTCATACTTGTTACAAGCACTAATGCGATTAATGGTGATGGAATTATTTTGGCTATTTTTTTTGGAGTAAATATTGTTATTACTAGAGTAGAAATTGCGATTATAAGAGCTTCACTATTGATTAGAGTTAAAGTATGCGGTAAATTATAGAGTGTTTTTAAAACAGAGTTTTCACCTTCAACTCCTAAAAAAGGATTTACTTGTAAGATAATAATTATCAATCCAATACCACTCATAAAACCTGAAATTACTGGATAAGGTATATATCTCACATATTTTCCTAGTTTAAAAAAACCAAAAAGTATTTGAAAAATACCTGTTAAAAAAACAACACCCATAACAGCATTTATGTCACCTGAAAAAATTGCAATAGCACTTGCAAAAACTACTGTCATTGGTCCGGTTGGACCAGAAATCTGAGTTGAAGTTCCTCCAAATAAAGACGCCATAAGTCCAAGGACTATAGCTCCATATAGGCCTGCAATGGCACCTGCTCCACTAGCAACTCCAAAAGCCAAGGCCAATGGAAGAGCGATAATAGCAGCAGTAATGCCACCAAAAATATCACCTTTGATATTGTTCATTATATATTTCCTAAAAATTAGTTATTCTTATGTAAGTTATTTGCTCAGAGGTAAGAAGTCGATTTTTTATATTAGTCCAAAATTGCTTAAAAAAAAATTTATTTAGTAAAAAATTTTAAATAATATGAAAATAAGAAAAAATTATTTTACTTCCATAGTTAAATTTCAGCAAACTTATGGAAAAATACCAGATAAATTGTGGGTTAATATATATTTGATTGTTGTTTATTAAGTTTAGTGTAAGAATTGTTGGTTACATGAGTTTAGTTTGTAATGATAATTATTAATGTTTTTCTGCGATTAATATTCATACTCAAGGAGAGTTTTTAATGAAGAGTTTACTAAATCCTAAGTTACATATACTTGTGATTTTAATCGTTATTATTTCTGATACAATAGGAATACATAAGATTTCACTTGGTGTGGGAGCAATGATTTTGTTACCACTTTTTTATTCTTTTATTATAGGTGTTTTACTTAATCCAAATGTGATTAAAATATCGTCTAAAATTGTAGATAAAGTTAATGTGAAATCTGCTATTACATTTGTAACAATTTCAATTATGCCGTTTATTGCAAAGTTTAGTATAGGGATTGGTCCTAAAATCAATGAAATCATTAATGCAGGACCTGCTTTGATCTTACAAGAAGTAGGTAACTTAGCAACGATGTTAATCGCTATGCCTATTGCAATTTTAGTATTTAAAATGGGACGTGAATCTATTGGAGCAACGCATTCAATTGCAAGAGAGCCAAATATAGCTTTGATTTCTGATAAATACGGTTTGAATAGTAAAGAAGGTGTTGGTGTTATGGGTGTTTATGTTGTTGGAACACTTTTTGGAACACTATTTTTCTCTTTAATGGCTAGTTTCTTAGCTAGTTTAGACATATTTAGTATTAAAGCATTGGCAATGGGTTGTGGTGTTGGTTCTGGGTCTATGACAGCGGCTTGTTCTGGTGCACTTGCTGCAATGAAACCAGAAATGGAAGGAACAATTACAGCGTTCGCAGCAGCTTCAAATGTTATGACTTATGCAACAGGATTATATATGAGTCTATTTATAGCTATACCAGTTGCAGAAAAATTATATAAACTTTTATCAAAAACAGAAGACTTGGATGAATCAAGTGACGTTATATTACAGAAGGAAAAAGCATAATGAATAATCAAAACAGATCTATAAACCTAGGCGAAAGTGCCATCTTACTACTTTTGGTATGTTTTATTGGTTTAATTGCAAATCATATTTATGGTTTTACAGGAGCAAATAAAGCAACAATGTCATTTGCTACTCGCCTTATTGAAGGACCAAGTGGACTTATCGGTGGAATGGCTGAAGCTTTTTATGGTATGGCAATTATATATTTAATTTCATTAGTTGGTTTAGCAATTGCTAAGTATGTACCATTTTATCTGCCTTCTATTGCTTGGATTTCTGCATTAGCAATATTGGTAGCTTCTCCTATATCTCCTGTGGCTGACGTAGTAGTAGCTGCAACTGCAAAAGTACATTTTTTGGCTTTGACAACTTCAGTTCTAGCGTATGCAGGTTTTGCTATTGGGCAACTTGAAATTGAAACATTTAAAAAATCAGGATTAAAAATAGTTGTTATTGGACTATTTGTTTTTGTTGGAACTTATTTAGGTTCTGTTATAATCGCAGAAGCAATTCTAAAAAGTACAGGACAAATTTAATCATGGAAGCAACTACACAAAGATTTATGGATGAAGTAATATCATGGCGTCATCATATACACAAGAATCCAGAAACTGCCTTTGAAGAGTTTAACACTGCAGATTTTTTAGCTTCTAAGCTGGAAAGTTTTGGGTTAGAAGTTCACAGAGGTCTTGCTAAAACTGGTGTAGTTGCTACTTTAAACAAAAATAGTTCAGGTAAGTCAATTGCCCTAAGAGCAGATATGGATGCTCTTGATATTAAAGAAGAGACTTGTCTTTCTTACTCATCTGAAAATGAAGATAAGATGCATGCTTGTGGACATGATGGACATATGGCTATGCTTTTAGGTGCGGCAAAAATTCTATCTGAGGATACCTCATTTAATGGTAAAGTTCATTTTGTATTTCAACCTGCTGAAGAGAATGTAGCAGGTGGAAAAGTTATGATTGATGAGGGGCTTTTTGAACTTTTTGATTGTGATGAGATTTATGGAATGCATAATTGGCCTGGTATTGCTGTAGGTGAGATAGGTGTTAAATCAGGTCCAATCATGGCTTCAAATGATAATTTTGAGATAAAACTTAATGGAGCTAGTGGTCATGCTGCTTTACCTCATTTATCTAGTGATACTATTTCTGCAGGTTGTAGTTTAGTAACAAGTTTAAATCAAATAGTAAGCCGTTTGCAAAATGCACAACTTCCAACAGTGCTCTCAGTTACTAAAATCGAAGCAGGGTCAGCGTATAATATCTTACCAGAAGAGCTTGTCATCTGGGGTACGGTACGTACTTTTGATAAAAAATCTCAAGACTTGATTGAAGAAGCAATTGAAAGATCAATAAAAAGTATCTGTTTAGAGTATAGTGTAGAATATAAATTTGATTATAAAAGATGTTATGTTCCAACTATAAACCACGAAAAACAGACAGAATTTTCTAAAAAAATCATAAAAAAAGTTACAAAAAAAGATTCCACAGAAGTTAGTCCTTCTATGGCAGCAGAAGATTTTGGCTTTATGTTAGAAGAGAAGCCAGGTTGTTTAGTTTGGCTAGGAAATGGAACAAACAGTAAATC
The DNA here is from genome assembly GCA_965306065.1 of uncultured Sulfurospirillum sp. GTDB lineage: Bacteria > Campylobacterota > Campylobacteria > Campylobacterales > Sulfurospirillaceae > Sulfurospirillum_A. The sequence goes on from CBDLTN010000053.1 coordinate 12,262, forward strand.
TTTGCACAATACAAAATATGACTTTAACGATGAAGCTTTATCATTTGGAATAGACTACTGGGTTGAACTTGCAAATGAGTACTTTTTATCTAATAAACAATAATTGGTTTAAATTTAATAATTTAGTCAACTAATGTTGAAAATAAGTAGAACAATTTGTAAAACATTTTCCTAAAACAGTAGTCATTTTTTTATTTAAAGTTGAATGAGTTGAACTGGAATATTCCTTAACATTCATTCCTGAAAAGGCTTTAAAAGTATGATTAAAGTGTGCTTGATCGAAATAACCGGCTGTTAATGCTACATCAACGGAGGATATATTTTTATTTCTCATTAATCTTATTGAATTTTGAAATTGTGTAATTTTTGAAAACTGCTTAGGAGATATACCTACATGAGTTTTAAATAGTCTTTCAAGTTGTTTTTGACTATATCCTATACTCTTAGATAGATTACTAATATGACTTTTCCCATTGCTTATAATTATTTTGTTTATTGCTTTTTTTACATACTCATTTGGTTCTTTTTTATCAATTAAAGTTAAAAGAAAATTTTCTACTAAAGTAAGTTTTTTTATATGATCAGGTGTATTTCTAAGTTGTTCTTCAATTGATTTAACGCCTGGATATACATCTTCCATACACCAGTTATCTGTTATGCTAAATTGTCCATTTAACTCTTTTAAAACTGACTTTGCATAAGGTTTTAATCCAACTAATATAACTCCTGTTTTTCCTTTAGGTTTATATTCAATACCTTTTTTGCAAATCCAACTATGGCATTTACAGGTGTCTTATCAAAGTTGGTTTTAGATTTTTCAATAGCACCATCTAAATAATTAAATGCTAAAGATAATCTAGGGGTAGGAAGAGTTTTAAATGTATAATCATTATCATCCTCTTCTACAAGAACAATATAATCAACAATAGACTTTAGTTGGATATTTACTTTAAAATTTATAAATTTCATTTTTCTCTCTTTGATAAATTAAAAATTAGTATATTGTTTAAAAGTGTAAAGAACGTGTAGAAATTAATTAGATATTTAAATCGTCGTTTATATGTATTATTTTAAAAAAGTCTTGTAAAAAAACGACATATATAAATCTACAGTTTTCTAATAAAAGACTAAAACAGCGCTAGTATTGAAAAAAATAACAATTAAAAATAATGTCCTTTTTTTACAATAAAATATAAAAAAATTCTTATATTATTTCGTCAAATTTTAATTTTAGGAGATTATTATGAATAAGTTAACGGGGGTACTATTAAGTACAGTTGTATGTGCATCTTTGGCGAGTGCAGATAAAATAAAACATGAGTTTGAAGCACCAAAAGATACTTCGGCATTTGATAAAGTAGAGTTTGATTTTAAAGCAGACCTTACATTTACATATCAAATGTTAGATCAAGATTTTGAACAATCAGGAACATTTGACTGGTGGGATACAGGTGGATTTATAGCTGATCCAAATGAAGTAGAACTTCAAAGTGGTCTTTCTCTTCCAACAGCAAATTTAGACATATATGCAAAAGTTATGAGTGGTTTTAATGTAAAATTACAAACTATGCTTTCTTCTCATAACCATCATGAGACATTTGTAAAAGGTGGATATGCAACGATTGATAATTTAGATTTTATCACTAAAGGTTTTGGTGAAAGTTTTATGAAAAATACAACACTTAAGGTTGGTGTTCATGATATAAACTTTGGTGATGCTCATTATAGAAGAACAGATAACGCAAATGTATTTAAAAACCCATTTGTACATAATATGGCTGTTGAATCTTATATTCAAGCTGGTTTTATTGAAGGCTTATACAGAATTCCTTCTTTAGATTCTTTTGTAATGTTAGGTGTAACTAATCAACAGGTAAATCCAGATGATGTTAGAAAAACTGATGGTTCTTCCTCAATGCCAGCACTGTATGCAAAAATAGGTTACGACAAGCAGTTAAGTGATTCTCTTAGATTTAGAGTAACTGAGTCAATTTTTCACACAGATGGAAATGGTAATAACCAATTATATGGTGGAGATAAAGCAGGAACTGTTTCTAGCGAAATATTTTTAACTACAGATGCAACTGATCCTTACTCAGGACCATTTGGTGCAGAGTGGAATGCAATGGACGGATATACAGATTTAACAGTTTCTTTAACTAATAT
>CBDLTN010000054.1:0-14241 GCA_965306065.1 uncultured Sulfurospirillum sp.
GTACCATAGCGACAGGAAGAAACAGAGCTAATACTACTAAAGCAAAAGCTGCGTAACCCAAAGCCATAATGAAGCCTTGCGGGTAAAATATTGCAAAACATAGAGGTGGCAAAAAAGTTACTAAAGCAGTAGATAATTTTTTACTTTGTGTATTGTTTTTGTTAAGAATGTCGGCTATAAAATCAAAAAGACCTAAACTAACTCCTAAAAACGATGTTGCTAAAGCTAAGTTGGCAAATACTGAGATTGAACTTGTAATTTGTGGATTTTGTAAAAGATTACTAAGAGTTCCTAAAAAGCTAGTAAGTCCATTGCTTTGTAACAGTTGTGCTTGTGATAATATGCCTTGACTTGCAATTTGCCACAAAATATAAACAAATAGGGGCAAAGCAGAACCCATAATAAAAATACGTCTTAAAGTTTTAGTATCAGTTCCTATATACTTCACTATTGAAGGAATTGAGCCATGAAAACCAAAAGAGGTAAAAACCACAGGTAAGGCTGAAATAATTAACCCTTGATGAACAGGTAAAGCAACCAAATTTTGCATAGATGTATTTGGAAAAAGAAGTGTTAACATGATAATTAAAGTCACTATTTTCAAAATAAACAAACTTCTGTTTAATAAATCAACAGAACGAGTACCAACACTTACAACTGTAGCAATCAAAAGAGTAAAAATAATAGCTCCCAAAGATGTAGGAATATCAGTATTTAACCATGAAACTAATTTTGTATTTAACTGCTCCCCTCCTCCAGCAATATATGCAGAACAAAGAGCATAAAAAAGAAACATCATAGCTCCAGAAGCTACTAATTGCCCTTTTCTACCTAATAGATTATAGGCTAAAGTATAAAGAGTAGCGTCAACTGGAGCAAATTGATGTACTTCTACCATCAATAAAGCAGTATATATCATTAGTGCCCAAATAACTACCATTACCAAACTGGCTACACCAAATCCTAATCCTGCACTAACAAGAGGTAAAGCTAACATACCAGCACCTATAGTAGTTCCTGCTATTATAAGTGTACTTCCTAAAACTTTATTTTTTATCATTATTATTTTATCTTTCTATCTTCTATTTCTTGAACGAGATGATCTAGATGATTGTTCTGATTTACCCGTATTATTTTTGCTTTTGTTTGGACGAGAACTATTTCTAGAACGTGAATTAGATTTTTTCTTTATTGGTTCTGGTCTTATAGTTGGGTCTGGCTCAAACCCTTCAATTCTTTCTTGTGGAATTTTTCTTTTGATTAATTTTTCTATATCTTTAAGATATTGAAGTTCATCAACACACACTAAAGATACTGCTTCTCCTTCACTTCCTGCTCGCCCTGTTCTCCCTATGCGGTGAACATAATCTTCACTGATATTAGGCAGTTCAAAGTTAACTACATGAGGGAGTTGGTCAATATCGATTCCTCTAGCAGCTATATCAGTTGCTACAAGTACTCTTACAGATCCAGCTTTAAAGTTTGCTAGAGCCTTTGTTCTTGCTCCTTGGCTTTTATTACCGTGGATTGCAGCTGAACTTATACCATCTTTTTCAAGTTGTCCACTGAGTTTATTTGCTCCATGTTTAGTTCTTGTAAAAACTAAAACTTGTTTCCAGTTTCCTTTTTTGATTAAATGAGATAAAAGTGCCCTCTTCTTTGCTTTATCAACAGGATGGATTAATTGATCTACTAATTCTGATGCTGTATTTCTTTTTGCAACTTCTATTAGTTTTGGAGAATTTAGTAGACTATCAGCTAATTTTTTTATATCATCTGAAAATGTTGCTGAAAAAAGTAAGTTTTGTCTTTTTTTTGGTAAAAGTGCTAAGATTTTTTTAATATCATGAATAAAACCCATATCTAACATTCTATCAGCTTCATCAAGTATCAAAAATTCTACTTTAGAAAGATTGACTGTTTTTCTTCCAATATGATCAAGAAGCCTGCCTGGGGTTGCTACAACTATATCAACTCCTCTTCTAAAGTTTCCTATTTGTGGGTTTATTCCAACTCCACCAAATACTACTGTTGATTTGTATGGTAAATATTTACCATAAGTTCTAACACTTTCATGTACTTGTGTTGCAAGCTCTCTTGTAGGAGTAAGTATAAGGGCACGTACAGGATGTTTACCTTTTGATTGTGCATGTTCACTTAAAAGTTCTAGTAGTGGCAATGTAAAACCAGCAGTTTTACCAGTACCTGTTTGAGCACCAGCTAAAACATCTTTTTTTGAAAGTATAATTGGAATTGCTTGGGCTTGAACTGGAGTTGGTTGATTGTAACCTTCTTCTTCTATAGCACGTAAAATGGGCTTTGATAAACCTAGTTTTGAAAATGACATTATTGACCTTTAAATTGGGAGGAGATTATAGCGTAATTTGCTTAAAAAGAGAGGGAAGTCATCCGCAACTTCCCCTTGGGAGGTCTTTACAACCTTATCCACTTACTATTATATTATTTGTATATAAATAATCATTAACTAAATAATAAATATTTACTTAATGGTTATATTTTACCCTCTAATTTGTCTTTAACTTCATCACTTGCCATGGTTATATTCCAAACTGGTTCCCATACTACTATTGCTTCTGCATTTTGTGCTTTTGGTAACTCTCTTAAAACCGCTTCTTCTACCCATTGAATAATGAGTTGATGAAGGGGACACGCTTTAGTTGAAAGAGTCATTGTAACTTTTACATTACCTTCATTATCACAATTTGCATCGTAAATTAAACCTAACTCAACTAAATTAAATCCAACTTCTGGATCTATTACAGTACTTACTGCTTTAAAAATCTCTTCTTTACTATACATTATTTGAACCTTATCATAAATATTAAATTAAAAAATAAAAACAAAGCTCCGATACTTAAAAACAAAGCCGCCGCCATTTGTAAATAGCCGTTTTGGAAAAATAGTGCAAACGAGTACAAAATTATACCTATAGCTGTTAAAAAAATCTGAAAATTTGCACTTTTAACTGGTACCATATCAGTTAGCATTGGTACTTTTTGTTTTCCTACTAATGGAGAAAACCTTTCATACCAAACTAAAAACGGAACTATTTTATATAGATGTCCTGATATCAAAAATCCAAAAAAACCAACAAAAAGTAACCACCCTGAAAGTAAAGCGTATGTCTCATAACCTGTTGTTATGTAAAATCCACCAAAAATCAATGAAAAAGCGAAAAATATGAATCCTATAAATAAAGATACCATATACATGTCATTTTGTTTTCTTGCTCTTGTTTTATAAATATAAAAGATAAAATAAAAATAAACAACAACAGATAAAAAACTAAAAAGATATCCTATTTTGTTATACAATTCATTTTGTAACATTGAAGATATAAATACTACAACAACAGCAAAACTTTGCATTGCTATTGATACATGTAAAGGTGTTTTCGAAAAGCCATGTGAAAGTCCAAACATGGGAATTAATACATAGGAAAAGGCCATAATTGTTATTAAAACATATCCACCTATTATAAGGTAAACATGCGCTTTTAATAATGAAGCAATATCTGAGACAATAAAACCAGCAAATGTTAATGCCATAATAAAGCCAACTATAACACCTATAGTTAAAAAGATATTGGACAATATAACACTTAAAGTAACTATATCAAACTTTTCTACACGTGTAAGAGTTAAAAATGTTTCAAACGAAAAAATAAACATAGATATTAAAACCATACCTCCACCAAAAGAAAGCATAAGTTGGGAGTCAATAAATCCGTAAGCCATCATAAGTATGCCAAAACTTAAAAGAGGATATATTATATAGTAAAAATCTACACTAAAATGTCCTTTTTCTAGAACTACTGGTATAAGTTGAGCCATAGCACCAAAAATAATCATCATTACAAAACCAAGTAAAAATAGATGTGTCCAACTAATTATATATAAATCTTGTGATGTAGTAATCTGCTCGACATCTATTATAAAAAGCAAAAAATTACTAATCAAATAAAATAAAGTACCTATGATAAAATATGGAGCTATGAGTTTAAATGGTGGTGCAAACTCTCTAGTTATATTAACCATTAACCACTACAACCATTTTGAGTGAAATCTGTACTGTTTTTTGCATCTTCTTTTTTTGTAAAGATAACTTTTACCATTCCATTATCAGCATCATTGATTTCATAATCAAAGTCATCTGCAATTTTTGGAAAAAGTCCTAAAGGTGCTTTATGATTAATCATCTCTAGTTTTTGTGATGAATCTTTTAATAGCTGTAAACCACACATTGCATTTACCATAGGCTCTGGGGGCTGACACGAAGAGGTATCAAATGTAAAGACACCTTTTTCCTTCTCAAAAAACTCTACTGTTGAACCAACTACTTCTATTTTTGTCATTTTTATCTCCTAAAATCATTCTTATAGGAGAATTTTATTCTTATTGATAATTGTTTTCATTGATTGGTATCAATAATATTATGATATTAGCTTAAAGTATATCGTGTTTCTTTGGATAATCAAAAAATAAAATTTTTCCACTTTCTTCTTTTATATCTTTAAAGCTTTTTACATCAAATTCTATGCATACAATCGAACAGGTTGGTATATTGGTTAGAATAGCTCCACTTAACCTCTCCCCAACTTCAGTTAATGTAGGATTATGTGCAACTATGAAAAGTGAGTTTAAATCATCACTTAGTGAATCCAAAAGGTATCGATATGTAGTATAAGAGCTGTCATAAAGTGATTCTTCATATAAGATATCTTGCATATCATAATCGATAGTTTCTGCTATTGTTTTAGCTGTCTTTTGAGCTCTTTTTGCTGGACTAGAAAGGATTAAATCTGGTTTTATACCAAATTCTTTAAGTCTGTTTGCCATAAAAGGAAGGTCTTTCTTTCCTCTTTTATTTAAAGGTCTATCAAAATCACTAATGTCCACTTCACCCCAACTTGATTTGGCATGACGAATCAAATATATATATTTCATCCAAAATCCTAAAATATAAAGTTTTCTACCATCCAATTTCTTGCTAAACGTCTATTAGTTGCAAAAAACGGTAGTTCATATTTGAGCATCATCTCAAGTTTTTTTATTAGATACTCATCTTTAAGTGCAAGTTTATCACAAACTTCTTTCATCATTACTTGCATTTGTGCTTTTGATTCACTGTCAAATGGCAAATTACCATCTTCTTCAAAAAATTTATCTTCATCAATGCATTCATTTACATTTTTATATTCAAATTCCAATTCCATACTATTTCCAAAACTTTTTCTTTATGTTACAATATTTTTAGTATTAAAAAGGTTAAAACTATGGACTTTAAAACTTGGAATAATCAAAAAGCATTTAGTGTTGGGTCTGAACTTGAAATGAGAATACATGATTGTAAAAGTTTAGAACTAAAGGAGTACTCCTCCCAAATCATGCCTTTAATACCAGATGATATAAAGTCTAATATTCATCAAGAGTTTTTAGAGTGTATGATAGAGTTTGTATCGCCTGTTTGCCAAAATTCATCACAGATTATCACTTATATAAAAGATTACGTAAGTACAATTTCAAATATAGGTAAGTCAAAAGGTTTTTTATTAGCAACCTCAGGGTCACATAGTTTTAAAATAGATTATTTAAAAGCTGTTACAAACAATAGATATAAAGCATTTTCAAAAGAGTATGGTCTTTTATTAAAAAAATTTCACATTTGCGGGTTTCACATACATGTAGGTTTAAGTAGTAGTGATGATGCTTTACATGTATATAACTATATGTTAGATAAATTGCCTCTTTTTTTAGCACTCAGCATTAATTCTCCTTTTTTTGATGGAGAAGATAGTGGTTTACTATCTTACAGAACTCAACTTTTTGCACAACTTCCTCGTGCTGGTGTTCCTGAGTACTTTGAGAGTTTTGATGATATGTCAAGTATGTATCAAAGCCTTAAAGACTCTGGTGTTGTAAACAGCTCTAGTGATTTGTGGTGGGATTTGAGGATTAGTCCTAAGTTTAAAACACTTGAGATTCGTATTTGCGATGCATCAGTTGATTTTGATAGGCTTGAAGATTTAATAAACTTTTATCAGGCATTATGTTTTTATGCTTTAAGCCAAAAAGTAGATAAACTTCCACATCAAATTTTGCAACAAAACAAATGGAATGCAACAAGACATGGATTTGACGGTATTTATCAAAATAGCGTTACATGTAAAAGTATAAAAGAGTTCTTTTTAGAACTGATTCAAAAGATGGAAAAAGAGAGTGTATTTAAAAAACTATCTATTTCGGCTTTAGACGTAAATAGATTAAAAGCCAGAGTCACAGAAAAATCTTTGGCTTTTAGGCAAAAAGAGATATACAAAAAAACTAAATCATTTTATGAAGTAGAAAAATTAGGAGTATATAAATGAAAGGTGTAGTAAGTGCAGGAGATAAAAGCACAGCAGTTGCAGGTGAATGGATTTTAAAACAAGGTGGAAATGCATATGATGCAGCACTTGCTTGTATGTTGGCTGCTCCTTTGTGTGAACCAATTTTCACTAGTCTTGGTGGTGGTGGATTTATGTTATGTAGTGAAGTAGATAAAACTCCTCATATTTATGATTTTTTTGTTGATGTCCCTAAAAAGAGTATAAATGAACCTGAGTTTTTCCCCATATATGTCGATTTTAAAACAACTGTTCAAGAGTTTCATATTGGTTGTGGAAGTGCTGCAGTTCCAGGTATGGTAAAAGGTATTTGGCAGATATATCAAGACCATGCAAGTTTACCCATGGAAACTCTGATTCAACCAGCTTTAAAATATGCAACAAAGGGTGTATATATATCAAAAATGCAAGCCTCTTTTATAAAATTACTTGAACCAATTTTTACCTCTACAAAAAGTTCTTTAGATTTATACTCATTTAATGGCAAACTTCTTGATGAAACTATATTGTTTAGAAATCCAGAGTATGCAAACTTCTTAAAAGAGTTCGCAAAAATTGGTTCAGATATATTTTATGATGGATCAGTTACTGATAGCATAGATAAACTATGTAAAGAAAATGATGGGCTTATATCAAAGGATGAGCTTCATTCATATAAAGTCCATAAAAGAGAACCTATACACTTTAAGTATAAAGATTATGATATATATACAAACCCTCCTCCCTCTTCAGGAGGAATTTTAATAGCTTTTAGTCTGATGCTTTTAGAAAACAGGAGTTTAGATACCAACTATATAGAAAAACTCATAGAAGCACAAAAGATAACAGGAGATTTTAGATCTGAGCATATAGATGAGTTTTTACATAAGAACAACCTTGAAGAAGTTTTAAAAAATGATAGACTGATTAAAAACTTTAACTTAAGTATGGATAGCAGATTAAATATGTGGGGAAATACAACTCACATAAGTGTTATTGACAAAGATGGAAATTGTGCAAGTGTTACAACTACCAATGGAGAAGCCTGTGGCCATGTAATACCTGAGACTGGTATTATGCTAAATAATATGCTTGGAGAAGAAGATTTAAATCCTCATGGATTTTTCACATGGCAAAGTGGAATAAGACTACCATCAATGATGGCACCAACAGCTCTTTTAAAAAATACAAAACCAGAACTAATACTAGGAAGTGCAGGAAGTAACCGTATAAGAAGTGCAGTTTTGCAAACTATATTAAATTATACTCACTTCAATATGACACCTCAAGAAGCTATAAGTGCTGCAAGAATTCATTATGAAAGAGATTCAATATATTGTGAACCACCTTTACATGTAAAGATGAGTGAGAGTATAAAAAGACAATACGAACTTCATAAATTTGATGAATTAAATCTATTTTTTGGTGGTGTTCAAGCTGTAAGTGGCAATTTTAAAGGTGGAGCAGACCCAAGACGTGGAGCTTACTCAACTGTTGTTACATAATTAAGAAGAGATGCTATCTTTAGAATTTTTTCTATCAAGTATCTCTTTACCTTTTTTTAGTTGAAGTCTATATATTGCTATCTCTTCTTCTAGTTCTACTCTTTTTTCTTCTTCTAAATCAGGGTTTTTTAACTCTCTTTTTAACTCTCTTTTACTATTTTCAAGTTTTACTAATAACTCCTTAAGGCGTTCTTTTTTACTACAATCTTCATCAGATGGTTTTATACCTAAAGTTTTTTTAGTATTTTTAAAAAACTCTTTGATTTTCATAGTTTTTCCTTATCTATCAGAGATTATTTCATCTAGTTCATCATCATCTATAATTAAATGTTCTTTTTGCTCACTTTTATTTATAAACATCTCTTCAGCCATAGCTATAAGATTTTTACTAATTTCATAAGCATATGTACTGTCATTCATCAACGATACAGCCATCTGATTTGTTATAAGACCTTTTCTTATCAACTCATCTGCAGTACCGTTTGTAATTATATCATACTTTTTTACATGTAGTTTAGCTTTAGATAGTAACATCGCTATATCATTACTATCTTGAATTACATCAATTGAATCAATCAACCTTAAAAGTTTTATCAAGTTTTTTCTTATGATATTATATTGCTCCTTGATATGTTCATTTCTTGATTTAGTATAAAATTTAATATTCTTTTCTATATGTCTTGTTGCTTTTATAGCTGCAACTATATATTTATTTGAAAGCTTTAGTCTATAAATTTTTTCTATCTCGTCAGAACTCATTGAGTTTTGTGCTTGAGTCGCAAAGTTTAATATGTCTCCTGAAATCTCTTTTACTCTTAAAGCATACTCATGCTTAACGCTCATATCTTTAAGCGTGTGTTCATCATTTAAGACATCTTCTACACTCATACTTGATAAAATATTTTTTTTCTTTAAGAGTATACCGTTTGCTATTATTTTAAATGCTACTTCGTAAAGATGCTTTGTCTCTTTTGTTATTGCTATAATAGCAGTTTCAGGAAGTTCTAAAACTGAGTCGTTAAGATATTTTACGCCCTCAACTTCCTCGTCAAGTTTTGATGGATGTTTTTTAGATTTAAAAACTAACTCTAAAAAAATTACCAATTTATTTACAAGCGGTATAAACATAATTACACCCATAACTTTAAATAGTGTATCAAATACAGCTAATTTTAACGTATAGTTTTCACTTGCAATTCCTATAAAATCACTTATATAATTTACAATTAACATAATATCTTGCATGATAAATATTGCAACAAAACCAGTTGTTACATTAAATATAAAATGTGCTCCTGCAAGACGTTTTCCATCTATATTGGAACTCAGTGAACCTATTATGGCTGTTATAGTAGTTCCTATATTTGCTCCTATTGTCAAAGCTAGTGAGTTTTCATAAGTAATTTGCCCAACTGAGAGTGCTGCAATAATTAAAACTATAGTAGCATGAGATGATTGCATAATAATAGTTGCAAGAATCCCTATGCCAATAAAAATAAATATACCTTTTAATCCAGGAACTGCAAAAGAAGCTAAATCAACACTTTGTTTAAATGTTTCAAAACCTTCTTTCATATAATGTATCCCTAAAAACAAGAATCCAAGTCCAACTAAAATATAACCAACACCCTTTAATGTTTTTGTTTTTTGAAAAAGTAAAACTACTCCAAAAACAAGCATAGGCATTGCATATGCTGAAATTTTAACTTTAAGCCCAAAACCTGCCATAAGCCAAGCACCAGTAGTTGTTCCTATATTTGCACCAAGAATTATACCAATACCTTGATAAAGTCCTATAAGTCCAGCTCCTAAAAATGATATTGTTAAGACTGAAACAAGTGAACTTGATTGCATTATTGCAGTAGTAACAATACCAAAACTAATACTTTTGTGTAATTTATTGGTTGACTTTTCTAAAATTTTTTCTAAAATACCTCCGGAAAAAGCTCTAAACCCTTCTTCTAATGAGACCATACCAAACAAAAATATAGCAACACCTGCTGCAATCGTTTTAAATTCAGGACTTATCCAGAATCCATACGATAAAACAACAAATATAATTGGTAATAACATTTTCTTTAACATCTATTCAACCCTTTTATATCTTTTTAGTAAACCAGATTTTTTCAAAGTAAACCAATTTTTTTCTTGTCTAAATCTATTTTTTCTAAAAATCTTTTTATCATACTCTGGTAACTCTATTCTTTTTATCCCATTTTTGTTTAGAATTAATCTTGCCTTATGATATGATAGCTTATCTTCAGACTTAAATTCAATAACAATATTTACATGATAAACTTTATCCCCATATAAACTGTTGTTATTAACCCTATAAAGAGGAACTTTAGGCGAATCCATTTTTTTTAAAAATTTACTTACATCAAATCTCATAATGTTATGAATACCGTTTACAGTATTGTTATAGTAATTTTGTATATTTTTATTATATAGAGTTACACTTTTTTCATATTTAATTATATCTTCGCCTAAAAACCATGTTGAGAGTCTACTTGGTATGCCTTTAACTCTAGTTTTCACAACATCTTCAGGTAGATTGCTTTTATCAATAAATCTCATTCTTTCTTTAATAAAAGCAAAAAGTGAGCGTTTTTCATTATCAAAAATTTTCTCTTTAAAATCATATGTCTTTGTATGAATTTTTTTATCAAAATAGTGTCTATACGCCTCTTTAAGTCTATCTTTAAACATATAACTAATTACAAGTGCAGCAAAAAAAGATGTTGTAAAGTTTCCATACTCTTTTTGTGTTGCAAATACTACAACTGTAGTAAAAACCATAGAAATACCAGCAGCTATTGCATAGTAAAACTCTTTTATACCTTTTCCATCTTCTTTTCGTTTATGATAAAGATATAAAACACTATAAAAATATTTTTTAAATACAGAGTATCTGAAAATCACATGTTCATTTTCATATTCATCACTAGAAATAATTGGAAAGTCATTTTCCTTACAAAACATAATCTCTTCATTTATTAAGGATAGAACACTGTTAATAAGTTCATTATGTTCCTCATCTAAGCTTTTAAGATACATATTTAATTTAAAAAGATAGTTTTGAGTTGTTAGACTTAGATATTCTGCAGTTGATTGAATTAGATGTATCAATTTTACATCGTCTTCTTTTACTTTTAACAACAGTAACTCTTTTTTAATCTCATCAAACTCTTTAATTCTTTTTAAAAGAACTCTAACTCTTTTTGGTTTTACACCTTTTTCTACTAAATTATCAATAAAACTTCTCAAATATGAAATATAAGAGCAAACTACAAGTTTAACTTCATGTTTTAAGATACTTTTCTCACTATCATTATCCATATTTGCTCTTAAACCCATAACCAAGCCCTTAAGCTTATTCTTTAATATACCTAATTCATTTTTTGGTGTAATAAGACGAATATAGCTTATATGGTCATTATAAAAATCTTCATTTGAATATGTTTTTTCATTTATGCTTAAATTAGTAGGAAGAAAAAGATAGATGTTTATACTATAATCTATCTTTTTCTTCTTAGTATTTGCTAGATAACCGGCCCTAATCTCAAATTGATTAGGACTAGTTATTTTTATAAATTCTTTTTTATTCATTTCTCATGGCTTTGGCTCTCTCTCTTCTATCTTTATAGTGAGTAAAAAGCGGCTGTGCCAATAAAACTATAATGATTACCCAAAGAACTTTTGCAGTAACAGATGCAAAGAATATTGAACTATCACCTGAAGATATTGTAAGTGCTTGAGTAAATCCATTTTCCGCAATAGGACCAAGTATCATTCCTAAAATGATTGCACTCAAAGAAAAACCTAGTTTGTTTAAGAAAAATCCACCAAAAGCAAAAATAAGCATTAACCAAACATCAAATAATGAGTTATGCATAGAGTATGAACCAACTATTGCAAAAACGCTAATAGCAGCTATAAGTATAGAGGTTGGTATTTTTGATATTTTTGCAAAATAAGGTGCAAAAAAGAGACCCGTTACTAAAAATACTACATTTGCAATAAAAAGAGAAAGTATAAAACCGTAAGTAATTACACCATGGGTTGTAAACAGTTCAGGTCCAGGGATAAGTCCTTGAATCATAAGTCCACCCATAAGTGCGGCTGAAACAGTATTACCTGGAACACCTAGCGTTAAAAGTGGCACTAAAGAACCACCAACACAAGCATTATTCCCAGCTTCTGCTGCTGCAATTCCCTCAGGATTTCCCTTACCAAAAAGAGACTTTATTTTTGATTTAGCTCTTGCCATATTATAAGAGACAAAAGCTGCTATAGTTGCACCTTCACCCGGTATAATACCAACAATAGTACCAGTCCCAGTCCCAAGAGTAATAAATGGCCACATACCTTTTGGCATTTTATCTCTTTTTATTGTTGTTAAATCAATATCATTGCTAGAAATACTCTTCTCACTTGTTAGTGCTAACATTTGAGTTATTGAGAACATACCAATAAGTGCAGGCATAAAAGAGACACCTTCATATAAATCTATCATACCAAAATCATATCTTGTCATACCTGTCATTGGATCAGTTCCTATAAGAGCAATGATAAGTCCAATCAAACCTGATATAATTCCACGAGTTAAACCACCAGCTGCTACTGAAACAACACCTGTAAGTCCCATTATTGCTAAGAGAAAATACTCTGGAGGTCCAAATTTTAATGCAAATTCAGCTAATATAGGCGCAATTGCAAGTAAAACGACTACAGAAAATGTACCACCAACAAAGCTAGCGATAACAGACACTTTAAGTGCTAAACCACCTTTACCTTGTTTTGTAAGGGGATAACCTTCTAATGCAGTTGCTGCTGCAGCAGGAGTACCAGGAGTTGAGAGCAGTATTGCAGGGATTGAGCCTCCATACATTGCTTCAGCATACACACCACCCATAATTGCAAGACCTATAAGTGGAGTAAAAGAAAAAGTAATAGGAATAAGCAATGCAACTGCCATAGTAGCAGTAAGTCCAGGCATACCACCAATAATAACTCCTGAAACAGTTCCAAGAAAAATAGCAAAAAGCACATCAAATGCCATTACGGCTTGTAAAGCTTCTAATAAAATCATGTTTCAATCCCTTCAAAAATAGTCGGCTCTGGAAGCAATATCTCAAACCCTACTTGAAACAATAGATAAACAAACAGTGTAATTCCAGCAGATATTATAAGTGACTTTACTATACTTTTATAACCCATAATTTTCATAGTTAGAGGTAAAAAGAGAAGTGTTGACACTATAAAACCAATATACTCCATTAGCCATACATATCCTATTAAAGAAAGTATTAATAAGATAAATTTTCTAGGGTTTTTTGTAAACTCTATAACAGAAGGGCTTGAGATAATGCTCATTATAAGCTCAATAACACCAGCAACTCCTAAAACAATAGCTAATGTATTAACATACGTTGAAGTACTATCTGTTGAAGCTTGACTGACTGCTTGATTTACAGTATCAGCACTACCGTAAAGTAGTGCTGCTAATACTATAAAAAATATACTAACAATAATTTCGATATATTTTTTATTCATTATATTTTACCAAGGTGTTTTATCAAAAACTTTTTGTGTATCTGATTGTAGATTTTTTAAATAATCTTTATATTCAGGCCCTGTACGAGGATCTAAAAAGATAAAACTTTTTTTAGCTTTTTCTTTAAATCCTGGATCATTTATAACTTTTGTATAAAGATCGCTTATTTTATCCGCTACCTCTTTTTTAACTTCTTTACGTATCACTAATCCTCTTGTTGCAGTCATTTTAACATCATAATTTTGCTCAACAGAAGTAGGAATATTTGGTGCAACCTCTGCTCTTTTATCATCTAAAACAGCAATAATTCTTACTTTACCTGCGTTATGGTTTGCTAACATTTGAGATAAGTTCATGAATGATACTTCAACATGGTTACCTAAAATTGCAGTTTTTTGCTCAGTAGAACCTTTTGTAGGTAGAAGATTAAAATGTACTCCTGTCTTTTTTTCAAAGTTTTTTGCCGCTAAGAAGTCATCACTTCCTATACCATTAACTGCTGCTGTTATTTTTTTTGCTTTTGCCGCTTTTACTAAATCATCTAAATTTTTAATTGAACTTGCTGAATTAACAACAACAATTCCAGGATCTTGAGCTATATTACCTATAACGTTAAATGAATCAAGATTGTATTTTGCTTTTTTTGACACTATATGTGCAACAAACTGAGGTGTAAACATAAGCCCTATGGTATAACCATCAGCCTTTTGTCTTTGCTCATATGATAAGCCTATAAGTCCACCAGCCCCTGGTTTATTTACAATAATAAAATCAGAACCTTCCCAATACTTCTT
>CBDLTN010000055.1:0-14005 GCA_965306065.1 uncultured Sulfurospirillum sp.
TGAATTAGAGTACTATCATCGTTCTCATGCATGGTTTACGACTTATGGTCCATATAAAGACCCTCAGTATGTTGTAACAGCTATGGTAGAACATGGTGGTCATGGTGGAGCAGCAGCAGGAAAAATCATCTCCAAAATCTATGACAAGCTTTTGGAGATGGGATATATTAAACAATAAGATATTTTATAAATATTTCTTGCCAAAGGCGAAGCTTTAGTGTCTGAACTAGGTTTGGACTTGTTCAAACCTAGTGAGATATTATAGAAACACTTTTAGTGAGTTATGAAGCATTAGAGCTATAATAACTAAAAGTCCGATTCCTGCTGATTTATTGTACAGTTTGTTTGCAGTTATAAAAACTAACATAAAAGATGCTGTTCCTGCACATAAAATATCATAACCATTTTTTGCAAAGTCTATTGTAAGAGGACTAACTAGTGCTGCACTTCCTAATACGACAGTAAAGTTTGCAACATTACTTCCAATAATATTCCCAATTATCATATCAGCATTACCTTTTCTAGCTGCTGCAATACTTACAACTAGTTCTGGAAGACTTGTACCAAATGCTATTAGTATCAATGATATAACCCACTCAGTCACACCTAGGCTTCTTGCTATATCAGAAGCACTTTCAATTGTATAGTTTGCTCCTACAATAACTAAGGCAAAGCCAAGAAAAAGAAATATAAGAGTTTTACCCCAAGCAAATTTCTCTTTATTTAGACCTGTATCTACTTCATCTTCTACTGCTTTAGCATCTTTACTTAAAAATATAAGATAACCAACCATTAATGCAAGAAACATAAGCCCTTCAAAAGCTCCAATCTCTCCATCGTATGCCATGATAATAAATACCATTAGAGGAAAAAATGACCATGCACTATCATTTTGAAAAAGATCCCTTTTAGGAGACAAATTTTTAGATAGTAAAAAAATAATTCCTAAAACCAAGGATATATTAAAAGTTACACTTCCTAAAACATTTGCAACAGCCATATCTGATTTGCCTGCACTACTAGCTGCAATACTAGCTGCCATTTCAGGAAGACTAGTTCCAAGAGCGATAAGAGTTGCTCCAATTACAAAAGATGATATATTAAAGTGAAGTGCGATTCTTTCTGATTCGACTATAATATGATTTGCACCGTAAATTAATGCACTCATAGAAACTAAAAATATAATATATTCCATTAACTCTCCATTCTTATTATTAAACTTTTTGGTAGATTAAACTCATTTATGAGCTTTTCTTCTTCTTTTCTCATTTGACCCTCATCACATTCGTGGTCAAACCCTTTTACATGTAAGAGTCCATGAATAAACATTAAAGTTATTTCATCTTTAAGCTCATGCCCTAACTCTTTTGCTTTTATTGCGGCCAATTCACTGTTTATAACTATAGACCCAAGCGGAAAATGAGGAAAATTTTCTAGTGGAAAACTAAGAACATCAGTTGTCTTGTCAACTCCTCGTTGTTCTAAATTTATTTGTTGCATAGTATCATTGTTTACTATGATTAATTCGATTATTTTTTCTTCATTTGCTATTTCTTCTAATATATCAATATCAATATTAATATCTGTTTGATTATCTAATTCTATCATTAAAAAAGCTCCATTTGTATAATCTGTTTTTCTCTTATCAACTCTTTAAACTCATCTTTGTTGCCATGTATTAGAGCATATCTAAATTCAGTTTTAGGTAATTTTTTCATAACTTCGTCTTTACATGTAAAGCTAACAAGCAAGTTTTTATCTACTCTTTTTTTTAGATAATTTAACTCTTCTTTAAAAAGTTCAAAATCACTTTCAAAAATAACTACTTTTCTAGTTGTCCCAAAATCACTGTATTCAAGTTTTGAAGTGACAAATTGTGGATAGAAATGCTCAAAACTATTAAAATTTTCAATTCTATAATTTATATTTAAATCATCAAGATACTCAATTAGTGAACACAAATATGGAACAAAAAAAGATGAAAGCCTAATATCTTTTACAAAATTATCTTTAAAAAGAAAAGATGTATGAAAAAGACCATTTTCAAAAATTTGTTCGGGTTCTATTTTTTTAGGAAACTGTTTTATTGTTGGGTCAACGCTTTGAATAAATGAGTTATGAACAACAAAAAACAGTGTCTCATTTTCACATTTTAATATTTGCAGTAGAGCTTCACCTGGAGAGCTAGAAAGCAATTTTACTTTTTCTTCTACATGTAAAGATTTTACAAGTGCATATTGAACATCTAAAAGTGGTATAAATCTAAAGCTCTTCTCATTTGAAAAAAAACGGGCAAGTTTTATTAAACTTGTATCCAAATTTTTGACACTTATCCAAGCTATCTCTTCGTCACTAATTTTAGGAATAAGAGCTGTTAATATACAGTATGCACCATTTTCTACAGCAATCTCTATATCTTCATTAGAGTTATTAATATCTAAAAAGAGATCTCCTCTCTTTACTTTTGAAGAGGAGATTTTGATATCTTCTATAGAATCAACCGATGGAGCATTAAGTAAAACTCCACCACTAATTCTTACAATAGAGTCTATTTTAGCCAACAGGTGTACCGCTTTTTTTACTTGATTCTGGTCTCATTAAAGATAAACCATCTTTGTCTTTAGCTGCAAGAAGCATACCTTCACTAAGCATTCCCATGATTTTAGCAGGCTTTAGGTTTGAAACTATACATACTTGAGTATTGATTAAATCTGCAGGAGCATAGTACTCTTTAATGCCTGCAATTACTTGGCGAGCTTTCTCTTCGCCAACATCTACTTTTAGTTTTAGTAATCTATCACTTTTTTCAACTTCGTCAGCTTCAAGAATAGTACCTATTTTTAAAGAAGTTTCAAAAAATTGGTCTATTGTTATGATTGATTCTTCTTTTTTCTTAGCTTTTTTTGCTTTTTTTTCTGGTTTTGGAGCAGGTTCAGGAGACTCAATCACTTCTTCTTCAATTCTAGGGAAAAGCGGTGGAATTTTTTCTATAACAAAATCATTAAGAAGTTCTTTGTTCTGTATTAGTTTTGTATAGCTTTGTGTGTTTACTTCAAAACCAAGTGCAGTTGCAATTTTTGTTGCAGTTTTTGGCATAACAGGACTTACTAAAACAGTTACACGAGCAAGTATGTTTGCTACAAGTCCAACTACTGCTAATGCACCATCTTTATCACCATTTTTTATTTTAGCCCAAGGCTCATGAGCTGTTATTGCACCATTTGCTATAGTAAGTACTTTCCATAAGTCTTCAAGATAACGGTTTGTTTGAAGTAAATTTAATCTATCTTCAATGTTTTCAAGGAGTGCTTCAACTTCATTTAGTTCTTTTACATGTAAAGCCTCTACATCTTTAGAAGTTACACTGCCTTCACTATATTTTCCACTCATACCAATTATACGGTTTAGAAGGTTACCAAATTCATTTCCAAGATCTGAGTTGATACGATCAATTAGAGCTTTTTGGCTAAAATCACCATCTTGACCAAAAGGAACTTCACGTAGCATAAAATATCTAAAGTTCTCTAATCCATAAGCATCAGCAATCTCTTTAGGATTAACTACATTTCCTTTTGATTTACTCATCTTCTCACCATTTCTTGTCCACCAGCCGTGAGCTGCAATGTGAGTTGGAAGAGGAAGACCAAGACTCATCAAAAATGCTGGCCAGTATATAGCATGAAAACGAAGAATGTCTTTTCCTACTAAGTGCATTGTTGCAGGCCAAAAGTTCATGTTCTCTTCATCTTTTCCATAACCAAGAGCAGTAACATAGTTTAAAAGTGCATCTAACCAAACATACATAACATGCTTTGGATCACCCATCTCAACAGGGAGTTTAACACCCCAATCAAAACTAGTACGAGTTATTGAAAGGTCACGAAGTCCCTGTTTTACAAAACTTACTACTTCGTTTTTCTTTCCTTTAGGAAGTACACACTGTTCATCATCGCTATACCACTTGAGAAGTTTCTCTTGATAGTCTGAGAGTTTGAAAAAATAACTCTCTTCTTTAACAAGCTTAGTTGGTTTTCCACAATCAGGACAACCTTCACCATCCATAAGTTGAGTCTCTGTAAAGAAAGTTTCACAACTAACACAGTAGTAACCTTCATACTCACCTTTATAAATATCACCTTTATCAAACATAGTTTTAAAAGCTTTTTGAACGCCAGTTTTATGATCAGCATCAGTAGTACGAATGAATTTATCGTAACTTATATCAAACTCATCCCAAAGAGCTTTAAACTTTCCACTTATCTCATCTGCATACTCTTGAGGTTCTCTACCTCTACTTTTTGCAGCTTCTTCTATCTTTTGTCCGTGCTCATCAGTTCCTGTTAAGAAGTAAGTTTCACGTCCTTTAAGACGGTAGTATCTAGCCATTGTATCAGCTATGATTGTTGTATATGCATGTCCTATATGAGGAACATCATTTACATAATATATAGGAGTTGTTACATAAGCCGTATTGTTATTTTCCATTTTTTTACCTTTTAAAATTCAAATCCACCAGTTTCACCATGAGACATACTCTCATAAACTGCTTTTACATAATCTTTTCTAGTTTCACACTCAAAAGTTTTTTCACACTTTAAGCAAGAAGATACATTTTTTTCTTTTTGACACTGTTGAAGTATCTCTTTTTTACCATCTAAGACTTGTTGATATTCGTCACTAGTCTCATTACTCATAAGTTTTTATAACTCTTTCTATCTCACTATTTGAACCAAAGAAACATGGAGATGTATCATGAGGATGAGTTGGAGTTAAATCCAAGATTCTTCCTTTTCCATCAATCGAACCACCACCTGCTTTCTCAAAAACAAATGCAAAAGGAAAAACTTCAAATATAAGTCTTAATTTTCCTTTTGGAACGTCACTAGTACTTGGGTATGAGAATAGTCCACCACCTTTAAGTAGTATTTGGTGAAGGTCAGGAACCATACCACCTGAATATCTAAGTCTATAACCATCTGCAAAGATATCATCAATCATTTTTTTATGTTCTGGTGCCCAGCACATCTGAGTTGAACCTGGAGCATTTAGTTTGCCTTTTTCGTTTAGAACTATATCTTTTAAAAATACAAACTCATTTTGTTTGTTTAATCTGTACATACGTACTTTATCAGTTGCGATTACAAGTTCAACTCTAGGACCGTAAACAACATATACACTGGCAATTAAGTTTTTACCTGCGTACCCACCTTCATAAATTCCAAAAATAGAACCTACACTAAGGTTTACATCTATTAGGCTAGAACCATCTAGAGGGTCGTAACCTATGAGGTATTTACCATCTACATGTAAAGGTGTTTTATCATCTTTCTCTTCGCTTACTATCTCTTTGATAGAGCTTACTTTTTTAAACTCTTCTTCAATGATAATATCTCTTTTAATATCAAGTTTTAGTTGAGTGTCTCCTGTGGCATTGTGTTCATGAGAGTAGCCAGTATCATCAAACTCTATTGCTTCACGAATTCTAATTGCTGAACGTTTTATAGCTTCTATTATCTCAGTCATATTATCTCACTTTCTTTGCATTTTTTAAAATCCACTCTACTATTGAGTCTGTATTGTTTAAGTCTAAGATATCCAAGTGTTCTGGTATATCATAATCATCAAGGTTAATACTGTCATCTATAGCCAGTGCATTAGACATAGGGAAATAGTTTTCATCAAGCTTGTTTCTAAACACAGATAGTCTTGGAAGAGGTAGTGTTTTAAGACCTTCTACTAACAGTATGTCAAAATCTCCAATCATAGAGATGATATCGTCTATACTTTTTTCACGTTGTGAGAGAAGAGTAGTTCTTGTTGGACTTGCCACTACAACTTCAGCACCAGTTTGTGAAAATTTCCAGCTGTCTTTTCCTTCTTTATCAAATATTGCTTTATCACTTGGATCGTGTTTTACTATAGCTAAAGAGTATTTGTCTTTCAAAGCATTTGCAACTTTGACTATAAGAGTAGTTTTTCCACTGTTTGATGGCCCGCTAAAAGCGATAGCTAAAGAGTTCATTATCTGCCTTCTGTCTAAAATATTTGCGATTATATCAAAAAGGTGCTTGATTTTTGATGAGAGGAAAATGTATAGGACTAGGATGTTTATACATGTAAAATATTTTTTTATCTATTTTATCTGTTATAACCACTCCTTTGTTAGTATCTCCATGTGCAAAATATGGCTCTTTTTTATTAAGTATTTTACATTGTTCTTTTATGATTTCTTCTTTTGTTGGATGCAATGGAGCACAGATATTGTAAGTACCATATGTGTTTTTTGATATTATCTCTTTTAAAATACCAATAGCATCTTCTAAATGTATATGATTAACTATTGTTTGTGCATTTTGTACTGTTGAGTCATAATATTTTGATAAATATCTATCTTCTCCCATAAGCCCTGCAAACCTTAAAATGCAAGTATTTGAAAATTTTTCTAATATTTTTTCTGCTTCTACCATTTTGTTATCTGTTTTTAACTCAGAAGTTTCTTTTTTTTCATCTGAGCTATTTTTATAAACAGAAGTGGATGAAGAGAATATAACTTGTTTTATTTTGGAAAAATTTCTATGTTTTACGATATCTTGAAATATTTTTTTATAATTTTCATTTTGTGATGGGGGTATAAAAATGCATAAAACATCTGTATTAAATAATTCATCAGGTAAGTCATCTTCTCCTAAATTCATATATATTGAGTTTATATGTGCTTCTTTTAGACTTAGTTTTAATAATCTATTTCTATATGAACAAAGCAATTTATAACCATCTTTTTTAAGAAGTTTTGCTAAATTAAAACCTAACCAACCAGTTCCGAGAATAGTAACTTTTTCCATTTATACACCAAGAATTAAATTTCCATATGATAGCATATAATTAAGAATTTAGTAATTTATGATAAAATTCGTTTTCAAAAGGAAAATAATGCAATATAAAATTTTATCTATACTAATAATCTCATTTTTATTTATGGGCTGTTCACAAAAAATCAACAAGTATAAGAAGCCAACCGATATACTACATGAACAATCTTTAACACAAACACAAAAAACAGTTCTTAAAGATGGTCTTATAACAAAAATGTTTTTTGTTACAACATATATAAATCAAATTGAGAATGACCGTATTAAGATAGATAAAAATATCGAACAGTTTATTGTTAGTGCTTATGTTCCTAGTGGTGAAGATAAAACTAGATATGATAAGCTGCTTTTTAAAGTTAACTCAAATGAACCAATTAGTGTTAAAGAGTTAAAAAAAGACGATAAACTTTTATCAGTTTTACCTGCAGCAAATCCATGGAGTCGTTACTATTTGGTAAAAGCACCAGTAGATGACAGTATACAAGGTGTGTTTTTTGAAGCAGGAGTATCTGGTATAGGGCTAACTAAGATGGAGTTTCATGATAAGTATGGAAATTTACCATTTAAAAGAAATGAGGGTACTAAATAAGATAAAGCGATATTTTTAAATACAATATCGCTTTAGAATATACAAAATATAAATTAGTTAGTCTCTAAATCTATCAGTTTTGGAAGGTTCTGTCAGAACTTCGAAAAGTTCATATATGGAAACTGGCTCGCCCAAAATCCACATATATGTCACATAGTTTGCTAAGACTTTTTTCCCATACTTTCTGCTTTCATCATAATGAACTAACTCCATACTTAAAAATGGCTCATAAGCGCCTTTTTCAAATGTTCCTGATTGAATAAGCCTTTTTGTAAAGCCAATTCCTCCATTATATGCATAGGCTATAAAAAGAGGGTGATATAAAGAACGCTCTAACCAGTCAAGGTGTATATTTGCAAATTTTAAAGCAGTTTTGGGATTAAACATATCATCTAAATCAAAATTATCTATTTTTTGCTCTTTTGCAATAGCAGTAGCTAAAAATGGCATAAACTGCATCATACCAAGAGCATAAGAATGGCTAAGAGCTGAAGGTACTAAACGGCTCTCTTGACGGGCGATTGCCATTATAAGTGCTATTCGTTGTTTGTCTGTATTTTTAAGATATTGTCTATAAGGAATAGGGAAGTAGTGGTCTTTATATTCACTTGCTTTTTCCATTAGGTATGAATAGTGAGGTAGTGTACTTCCATAAAGATAAGTTTGTGCCATCTTTTCAAGCTCAATAGGCGTTTTCCCACTTGACTCTCTCAGTAAGTTTGTCCAACCAAAAGGGTTTTTTTCATCATACGTAGGGTGTTGTTCCCAAGCTTTTGCTATCATGATTCGTTTGTTTTTGATACCTGAAAGAAGAGTATATATATTCATATCAAAACTCTCTTGAATAGCTTTTTTATATTTATCGTCTTTACTAATCAAAAATTGCCAAAAAAGGACTTTATCTTTGTCCATTCGGTAATAAGCTTTTTTATAAGCTTCATCAAAAAATGCCATTGCTAGTTTGTTATATCTTAGTTGTAGAGCATTTAACCCTAAGAAAAAAAGACTCTCATGTGAAAGAGTTTTTGAAAACCTATCAACATGAATAAGAGATTTATTGAAATTTTTTAGTTTTCTTCCTGTAACTACATACTTAATTGTTGAGTTTATCTTCCAACTTTTTTCAAGTTCTTTGATTTTGTTTTTACTTATCTCATGGTCTAAAAACTTTGTTCTATATTTAGTTCCAACACCGTTAAAAATATCAAAAAATAGATCAGCATTACCAGCTGTCATAGCCTTAAAAGGGTCATTTGAATATATTACATGTAAAGATTTTGAGAAATCGTATTTTTCTAATCTTTTTTTTACTTTTTTTAATTCATCTTTGTTAAGAAGAGTTGCTAGATATGGTGAGAATTTTATTGATAAACACTCATCATCACTTTGTAAAAGTGGTTTTAGTTTCATTTTAAGACACTGTGAAACTTTTTTTATCTCGGGCTCATCAAGTTTATTTGCATAAACATGAAAAAGTTTCATACTCATACGACTTGTTTGTTCAAGTAAGCTCCATGCCTCTTTTGAAGTTGTTGTTGGTTCTTGAAGATACCGATAAATATAAAAATCTTTTGTTAAACCTCTTGGTTTGTTATCAAAAAATGATATATCTTTAGGAACTGCTGAGATTAAAGTAGATGAAAAAAGGAAGCAGAGTAATAAAACTCTGCTTAAAATCTTAAAGTCCATTTGCTAAACTAAAAAGTAGTTTAACAGCAAATAAATCAATAAACTGAAGTGCTAGTATAAGTATAATAGGAGCTAAGTCGATTCCACCTATCATAGTAGGAATATAACGTCTTAAAAGCTCATAAACCGGTTCTGTTAAACGTCTTAGCACTTGTACTATAGGATTATATGGGTCAGGTCTTACCCAAGTAATTAATGCTGAGATTATTACTACCCAAATATATATTGTTAAAACCATATGTAAGATTTGTGCTATTGCTTCAATTAGTGTTGAAAGTACCATCATCTTATTATCTCCTGTAAATAATTTTTTATTTGTGGATAAACTTCTTCTAAGTTTAGACCACTTTGTTCTCCTGTAAGTAAAATTCTAAGAGGATTTAAAAAGTTTTCTCCTCTAAGTTCACTTTTCTCACTCAAATATTTTTTAAATTCATCATACTTTTCAAAGTATGGAGCATCTTTTACTATTGTTTTTAGTTTCTCTAAACTCTTCTGATACTCATCTGAGGTTTTTGGTGCAAATATAGTATCAATTTTATCTTTTATCTGCGCTGTTGTATTGACTTCTTTTGTGTAAAGTTTAGCTAGTTTACCGATGTTTGCACAAGAGTAACCTATACGTTTAGATAGCTCGACATCTTCAACTCTTTTTATATGTTCGCAGTTTAAAAATTTTAATTTGTTTATGTCAAATTTAACCGGAGATTTAGAGATATTTTTAAGTTCAAACCATTTCAATGCCTCTTCTAAAGAAAAAACTTCAGTTGGTACTTCATTGCCTAAAAGGATAAGATAGTTAATGATAGCTTCAGGCATATACCCTTGATTTAAAAGCTTCATAACATTGTTAGTATCATCATTTTCTAGTTTTTTGCCATCTTCATTTAGTATGATGGGTAAGTGAGCATATTTTATCTCTTCTGTGTAACCTAATAATTTTCTTATATGTTCTTGTTTTGGAGTATTTGAGATGTGGTCTTCTTCTCGTATTATGTATTTTATTCCTTGAATCATATCATCTGTTGCACAAGCAAAGTTGTATGTTGGGTACTTGTCTTTATTCATAATTACAAAGTCATCCACTTCATCACTCTTAAATGACATTTTGCCTTTTATAGTATCAGTGAACTTGACTGCTTCACCTGGTTTTTTAACTCTTATAGTAAAAGGTAGGTTGTTATTTAAAAGTTCATCTTGGCTTATGTTTACACAGTTGCTAGTACATCTGTTTTCTTCAAGCTCATCTGTCTTGCAAAAACAAGAAAAAGATTTTCCTTTATTCATCAAAGATGAAGCAAATTGTAGATGGTATTTAAAGTTTTCACTTTGATAGTAAAGACTATCATAAGTGATACCAAAGATAGCTAGGATATCTAGTATCTCTTGGTCTTTACCTTCTATGTTTTTTGCTTTGTTGGTATCTTCCATACGCACAACAAACATATCACCTGATTGCTTTGCACACATGTAGTTAAAAAGTGCAACCCTAAGGTTGGCTATATGCAGGTCTCCAGTAGGAGAGGGTGCAAATCTATACATTAAAATTCCTAAGTTTTTACGCGAATTATACCAAGTAGTTTGTTAAAAAATGGTAACAGCTAAATTTATCTTTACATGTAAAGAAGTTTATTAAAAAAGGAATATCCGTTTTTTAAATCAGATATTCCTAAAAATCACTTCAACTTTTCAGCTACTAGTTTATTTACTACTTGTGGGTTGGCTTTGCCTCCCGTACTTTTTAGAACTTGTCCAACAAAGAAACCAAGTAGTTTGTTATTACCAGCTCTAAACTTAGCGACATTGTTTGGGTTTTTTTCAATAATCTCATCAATAATAGGTGCTATTTTAGCTGGGTCACTTATCTGAACTAACCCTTTAGCTTCAACTATTATGCTTGGATTTTGTCCAGTTTTTACCATCTCTTCGTAAACTTGTTTAGCAATTTTATTTGAGATGGTTCCATCATCAATCATCTTAACAAGCTCTGCTATCTGGATTGCTGTAAATTTAAGCTCACTTGTCTGCTTCTCTTTTAACTCTCTAGCTACTTCATTGGCTACAATGTTCGCAAGTATTACAGGACTATCAATCACTGATTTAGCTTCATTATAAAAATGCGAGAGTTGTTTATCACGGGCTAAAGTGTTGGCTATTTCACTATTTAATTTAAATTCATCAGTATACTTATCAAAAAGTTCCTGTTCATCTTTATTCATAGGGGCTACTTCACCTTCAATATGTACTTTTTTAGGCTCAGGTTTAGATTCAGGTTTTTTTGCTTCTTTCTTTTTGCCCCAAGAGTCTTTTAATCCTACTATCTTATTAAACACAGGATGTTCTTCAGTATAGTCAATAGGGTCAGCATAAAAGTAACCCTGTCTTTCAAACTGAAATCTCTCATCAGGTTTCTCTGTAATTACTGCTGGTTCAATGAACGCATTTTTAATAACTTTAAGAGAGTTTGGATTTAAATCTTCTACACCTTCAGGAGCCTCAGAAGAGTATAGTCTATCATATAACCTTATCTCAACGCTCTTAGCATGCTTAGCACTTACCCAGTGTATTGCACTTTTTACTTTTATACCACTTGTATCTGAGCCACTTTTAGAGTCTGGGTAATACTGGGCTTTTATCTCTATTATGTTGCCATCAGAATCTTTTATAACTTCTTTACATGTAATGATAAATCCATGCTTTAGACGTACTGGTTGTTTTGGTGTAAGACGAAAATATCCTTTTGGAGGATTTTCCATAAAGTCATCACGTTCAATGAAAATTTCACGAGAAAAAGGAAGTTTTCTTGAACCCTCTTTAGGCACATCATGTGGGTAATATGAAGCATCAATCTCTTCTGAGTCTTCATAGTTTTCTATTGTGACTTTTAAAGGATCCAGTACACACATAACACGTGGAACTTTTTTGTTCAAATCATCTCTTATACAAAATTCTAGTTGTGAAACATCAACCATTGAGTTTGCTTTTGCAATTCCAATTTGGTCGCAGAAGTTTAAAATTGACTCAGGAGTATATCCTCTTCTTTTGTATCCCGCAATCGTAGGCAGACGAGGGTCATCCCAACCACTTACCTGACCACCATTAACGAGTTCTAAAAGTTTTCTTTTACTCATAACAGTATAGTTTATACCAAGACGAGCAAACTCATGCTGATAAGGGCGAGGTAGTTCAAGTCCAAGCGTATCAAGTACCCAGTCATAAATTTCACGATTATTTTCAAACTCCAGTGTACATATAGAGTGAGAAATGCCTTCTATATAATCAGATAAACAGTGACCAAAGTCATACATAGGGTAGATACACCACTCATCGCCAGTTCTAAAGTGGTGAGCATGCCTAATGCGATATAGAAGTGGGTCTCTCATCTTCATATTAGCAGCACTCATGTCTATTTTAGCTCTTAGAACATGTTCACCATCTTTGAATTCGCCATTTTTCATTCTCTCCAATAGGTCCAAGTTTTCTTCTATAGTACGCTGGGCATAAATACTGCGTTTACCTGCTTTTGTTACAGTACCACGATACTCACGCATTTTTTCTTCATCTAGGCTGTCTACATATGCTTTGCCCATCTTGATAAGCTCTATGGCATAATTATATAGTTTAGGAAAATAATCAGAAGTAAAATGTACATTGTTTCCAAAGTCAAAACCAAGCCACTCTACAGCATCTTTAAGAGCTTCAACATATTTTGTATCTTCTTTAGTTGGATTGGTATCATCCATTCTTAGATTACAGTGACCTTGATAATCACGTGCAATACCAAAATTTATACATATTGATTTAGCGTGTCCAATGTGAGGAAATCCATTAGGTTCTGGAGGAAATCTTGTTACAACTTCTTTATACTTGCCAGACTTTAAGTCCTCATCAACTTTTACACGTAAAAAATCTTTGTTTTCATTCAAGTTATCATACCTTTTGTTATTCTAAAAATAGTGAATCATAGGTGATTCAAAACATACAAATCAATCTTGATTTTTTCGGATTATATCTTCTTTTAGGTTAATAAATGGTAAGATAAGGCATGAACAGGATAAAAGAAATTCCATTTTTTTCTCATCTAGACGAAGATGGTCTAAAAAAACTAAAAGATATATCAACCATAAGAAAATATAACTCAAAAGAGATACTTTTTTATGAGGGTGAAGAGCCAAAGTACTTGCATGTACTTCTTGATGGAGTGGTAAGGCTTTATAAAACCAACCATAAAGGTACGCAGATATTTTTACATCAGTTCTTACCAGTAAGTTTAGTAGCAGAACTTGCAAATTTTGAGAACATCCCTTATCCTGCGACTGCAGAGTTTACATGTAGAGGTGAAGTTCTAAAGATAGACTATCAAAAGCTTGAAGATGGTTTTTTTAAAAACCCAGAGCTATCTTTGCAGATTATAAAATCACTTGCAGGTAAATTAAAAATCATGAGTGAAGTTGTAACAAATGAAGTAGTTTTGACTTCAGAAGCAAAAATTGCCAAGTTTTTAGTTGAAAATGGTGATCTTTTTAGTTCACTAAAAAATACAAAAGTGGCTTCTTTATTGAATCTTACTCCTGAGACTCTCTCTAGAACTCTTACTAAGTTTAAAAAACAAGGACTAATAAGAGTTGAAGATAATTTTGAAGTTTTAAAACAAGACGAACTAGTAGATATGTATGCAAATTAACTGGCTAAAACACAATAGGATAAATACACAAAACTGTGCTTATGCACAATTATAATACTTTACATGTAAGCAATCACAAATATATTTACATGTAAAGGAATTTAAATGAAATCAGAAATTAAAAATTATACTTTTATAACAATAGGTTCAGCTCTTGTATCATTAGGTGTTG
This sequence comes from uncultured Sulfurospirillum sp., assembly GCA_965306065.1. GTDB lineage: Bacteria > Campylobacterota > Campylobacteria > Campylobacterales > Sulfurospirillaceae > Sulfurospirillum_A. The sequence continues at coordinate 14,004 of CBDLTN010000055.1, forward strand.
TG
>CBDLTN010000056.1:0-13877 GCA_965306065.1 uncultured Sulfurospirillum sp.
AATATACTAATGATGAAATTGTTATAACAATAACAAGCCATAATAATTTTACAAAAATTAGTATAGAAGATAATGGTAATGGGATTAAAAATAAAGATTCAATTTTTGAACTTTACAATCAAGAAAATTCTACTCACCTAAATAGAAATGAAGAAGGAACAGGTATAGGTCTGTACTTTGTAAAGATTATTTGTAGAGATTTAGACATCGAATATAACGTTGAAGATGCTCATATACTAAGTGGTTCAAACTTTACTTTAACTTTTAAAAAATAGTAAAAGATAAAATGTTAAAATGTTAAAATAACTTTTAACTAATGCTCTAATAAAAGGATATATAATTACTCTAAAACCATTAAAAGACTATTTTGTAGTTTATATAGTACTATTTATTGTCATATTAAATTCTATACTTATACTAACTATATATAGGCAATGGAATGTAGAATTTACAAAATATTTCCCATTGACTGAACATATTATATCTTTGCAAACTGCATTAACAAATGGGCATCTTGAGTTAGAAAAGGCTACAGTTGATAATAACAATGTCATTGGAAGAGAAAAAGCATTATCTTATTTTACAAATATCATAGTCGAACAAAAAAACTTTCAAAAAGAATACTTCTTAGAGTATAAAAGACTCTCAAAAGAAAATGTATTATCACACTTAGCTTCTTTTAATGCTGACTTTGAAGAAATCATTGAAGAAGAAAAAAAAGTCTGGAAGCAACCAATATCAAAAAAGTATGTTTTACATCATAAAATAGAAAAACTACATTTAAAAATAGATTATTTTTTAAATCAAATTAAAAATATTATCTATGAAGAGATAGATAAAAGAGAATACTACTTTATACAAATGATATTTATTTATTTATTAGCAAATATTTTAATGTTAAGCATTGTTATTTATTCTAGATATCACAATAACAAACTATTTAAAACACTTAAGAAAAGTGAAGCTAGTTTAGCAGACGCACAAAAAACAACCCATATAGGATCATATGAATTTAATGTCAAAACACAAACTTTTATAGCTTCTGATGAAACTTTTAATATAATGGAAATAGAAGATAAAGAATCTTTTAACTCCTATAATGATTTTATAAGTTTATTACATTCAGATGATGTAGTAAAATTTGAAAATAATTATTTTGACTCTATAAAAAATAAAACAAATACCCGCTTTATATATAGAGTTGTTACCCATAAAAATAAAAATATAAAATATATAGAAAAAAGATCTAGACATATATTTGATGATTTTGGAAATCATATAAAAACAATAGGAACATTACAAGATATTACAAAACAGTACAAAGCTCAAAAAGAAGTAAATAGATTAAAAATGGTTATAGAAAACTCACCCATTTCCATAGTTGTAACCGATATAGATGCCAATATCACATATGTAAACCCATGGTTTTGTAAAGTCACAGGATACAATAATGAAGAAATATTAGGTAAAAATCCTAATATATTAAAATCAGGATATACCAAATATCAAGAGTATACAGATCTATGGAATACAATTACCAATAAAAAGAATTGGAGTGGAATTTTTAAAAATAAAAGAAAGAATGGGCAGACATACTGGGAGTCTGCAACTATAGTACCTATTGATGATGAGAATGGTAAAATCATCAATTATTTAGGAATAAAACAAGAGATTACAGAAGAAGTACGCCTCAAAGCAGAACTAGCAAATAAAGAAGAGCTAATGATAGCACAATCTCGTCATGCTGCTATGGGAGAAATGATAGGGATGATAGCTCATCAATGGAGACAACCTCTTTCGGTTATAGCTATGGGAGCAAATAACTTAATAGTCGATGTTGAATTAAATGAATTAAATGAAGAAAACATAAAAGAAGAAACTGATATTATTTTAAAACAGACTGAACACCTTTCAAAAACTATTGACGATTTTAGAAACTTTTTTAGACAAGATAAAGAAAAAGAAGAGGTAAAGCTAGGGGATGTAATGAAAGAAGCATTACAAATAATTGGTAAAAGCCTTGAAAATATGCAAATTTCTTTTTCGTTAAAACATAGTGATAGATATACAATAAAGACTTATTCTCGAGAACTGTTACAAGTATATATTAATATATTGAAAAATGCAAAAGAGTCCCTTGCTGAAAATAAAGAGTCAAATAGACATATTGATATTGACATAAAAAGTGATGGAGCTTTTATGATTACTTCCATATATGATAATGGCTCAGGAATTGATGAACAAATAATTGAGAAAATTTTTCAACCATATTTTACAACAAAAGATGAAAAAACCGGCACAGGATTAGGGTTATATATGTCTAAAACAATAATAGAAAAACATTTACTTGGTAAAATAAAAGCTTACAATCATGATAAAGGTGCTTGTTTTGAAATAACACTCCCTATAAAGTAAGCTTTTTTATTGTATCAGCCACCACCAACAAATTGTAAAAATTCAACCTTGTCATTTTCATTGAGTTGAAAACTATTCCAGTTCTCTTTTTTTACTACATCCATATTAACAGCAGCGGCCATTATTTTTTCATTTATTCCTAGTTCGTCTATTAAATTCTGTACTGTTTTTGATTGTGTTATCTTATCTTCACCATTAACTATTAATTTCATTTTTGTCCTCTTCATTTATTTTTCTAAAACATGCCATCTTAAATCTTTCACCCATAAAAGCAGGATCTATTAATGTTTTAACTCTACCTAACTCTTTTTTATAATTTTCTTCACTTGAGTTTTTACTTAAAATATCAAGTAGATCTATTAATCCAAACTCTATAAGTGCTTTCATTTGTGATGAATATGAGTGCAAGGTTGCACCACTTGACTCAAACGCTCCTATAAGATGATCAAAATTAACATCATAAGTAATATCACTCTTAGCAAACAATTCACTCAAAGTAATTTTTTCTTTAAGTTCTTTATCTTTAACCAAATCAGTTAATGCAAAAAATGGATATACTTTATGCTTATCATAGATCCTCAAAGAAAAATCTTCTCTGGCTTTTTTATCTCCATAATCAAAAGTAACAAACTCATACTTATCTACATGTAAAGCCAAATCTTTAGAAAATTCCTCATAACCAACAGCAACTTCACCTTTTGTGATATTATATTTTTCTCCTAACTCTTTAACGCTAGAATCCAACTCTTTAAACTCTGGTTTATTGTCATTCATATAAAGCATTTTATTTTCATAAATCACGTTACATGTAAAGGCATCAAATATTTCATTTGCTACGATAAATGCAGCTTTACATGCAAGCTCTTTTAGACTCTTTACATGTAAGAGTTTAACCGCATCACCAAAGCTCTCTTCAAAGTACTTAAGTTGGCTTTTTTGATTCTCTTCAAAAGGCTCAACTATAACAAACTTCAAACTTTCTAAAAGTTCTGGTTTTAGTGTATATATAAACTGAATAATATCAGCTAAAAGATACCCCTTATGTGCACCTACTTCAATGATAGTAGAGTTTATTGGTAAAAATCCCTCTTCTATTGAACTTAAAAACTTTTTTGCTATGCTTCCACCAAAAAACTGACTTGTACTAACTGCTGTATAAAAGTCTCCACTCTTTCCTATATCTTTATGCGTAGCATAGTAACCATCTTTACTATAGAGCCATTGGCTCATGTAGTCACTAAATCTCACCATGCATCTTTGCATAAAGATTCAATAAAACTTTTTGAGCATCAATTTTATATATTTGTTTATCTAAAATCATTGTCTGCTTTGAGTTATAAAGTGTATCAACATCATATACAGTCTTTTCACCAGCAGTAAAAAGCTCCTTTGTTGAAACAAGTAAAGAGTCATAAAGTTTTGCATCATTTGTAACAATGTCAATCTTTTTATTTAGTAACTCTATCTTCTTAAGAGAGTCTTGATAAAGATTACTCTCTTCTAATTCACTATCTTGTAGCTCTATTTTTGATTTTAAATATTCAAGTTGCCTTATCTCAATAGTACGTCCTCTATTTACATCAATAAGCGGCATAGATACTCTTAGACCTATTTGATTATAAGTGTCATTTGTATTCATACTACTTGGTGAATCATAATAACCAGCATACACAGAAAAAGTAGGAAGATAATTAGCAATAGTCATCTTTTTTAAATACTCTGCTCTTTTTTCTTCAGCACTTTGTTGTTTAAGTACTAACGAATTATTTATATACTTATCCTTATCAACCATGCTAAAAGTTGGAGGAGTTATCTGCATATAATTTGTATCACTCAATGATTTAAATCTCATTAACTGCGAATATCTCAAAGATTCCATATCAATTAAGTTTTTCTCAAGCGTAGTTTTTGTCAATATTGCTTGGTCTAAAAAACTACTATCCAAAAACCCACTCTCATATTGCTCTTTTTTTCTTATAATATCTATCTTTGCATTTTCAATTAAATACTTCTGTCTTTGGATTTGAAAATCGTATTTTTTCATATCTAACCATGCTAAAATAACGCTTTTTATTAGATTTTGTTCATTTAAAGCGGTACTTAATCTTAAAAATTCCCTGTTTGCTCCAGCGTACTGTATAGCATAATAGATTCCTCCACTCTTAAAAACAGGCTGGTCTAGTGTGATAGAAAAAGTATCTGTGTTATTATCTCCATCTCTTTTACCCTCAGTTGTTGAAGTAGAATAAGAACCTGTTATCTGCTTTACCCAATCATACTTTAAGTTTTCACTCTCTAGTTCTATCTTTTTTTTATCAATATCAAGTTTCTCTTGCTTTAATGATGAAAGAAGTGAACTGTTATCATTCGCACTTAAAAGACTTACTAACAGTGATAAACTAATTAACTTTGTTAAACGCATTTTTCAACCTTTTAAATCCTTCATCAATCTCTACTTTAGTTATAGTAAGCGCTGGTAAAAAACGTAGTGTATTTCTTCCTGATTTTAAAACTAATGCTCCCTCTTTAAACGCACTTTCTATAAGCGCCGCTAAATCAACAGTATCAAAACATCTAAGTCCTCTCATAAGACCAAGACCAACTACCTCTTCAAATATCTTTGGAAACTCTAAAGCAAATTCTTTTAATTTTAAATCAAAATATATAAAAGCTTCATCTAACTCACCACTGTTTTTATAACTCTCTAAAATCTCCAAAACTTCAAGTCCTGCTCTAGTTGATAAAAAGTTACCACCAAAAGTACTTCCATGATCACCTACTTCAAACAAATCTTTATGAGGTGTTACAACAGCTCCAATAGGTACACCACCAGCAAGTCCTTTTGCAAGAGTTATAATATCTGGTTTAATATCATATAAGTTAGTAGCTAAAAACTCTCCACTTCTATATACTCCTGTTTGTACTTCATCAACAATTAAAAGTATCTCTTTTTCTTTTAAAAATGAAGCAAGTTTTTGAATCTCCTCTTTAGCAAAAGGTGAAACTCCTCCTTCTCCTTGGACAAGTTCTATCATAACTGCTACTGTCTCATTATTTATCGCATTATATAATGCTTCTATATTTGGCTCATATGAAAACCCATCAGGATATGGGGAAAAATCAGACTTATGAAAACTTTTTTGCCCTGTTGCTTTTACAGTTGTTATAGTACGTCCGTGAAAAGAGTGCTCTAAGGTTATAACTTTATAACGTTTGTTATCAAACTTTTTTTCTCCATATTTTCTTGCTAACTTTATTGCACCTTCATTTGCTTCAGCACCACTATTTGCAAAAAAAGTACCAACTTCTTCACCATAAAGTTCTGCTATTTTTTTAGCTAATTTCGCCTGAGGTTCAATCAAGAAAAGATTTGATGTATGTATAAGATTACTAGCTTGATCTGCAATAGCGTCTGATAATCTAGTATTACCATGACCAACACTAGTTACTCCTATACCACTTGTAAAGTCAATATAATCTCTACCTTTATCATCAAATAAAGTAGCATTCTTACCTTGTTTGAAGTTTACATAATTTCTCGGGTATGTATTTAAAACATACTCTTTATCCATCTCTTTATACATATAAATGCCTTATTATTTTTTTAAATTATATCTAATATTTGTTAACCTAATTTAGGAAGATGCCATTTTTTATAATATGCTATCAAACGTAATGCCAAACCACAGCAAAAAACCACTAAAAGGGATACATAATCAACTTGATTAAGATAATCCAAAACAAAAACACAAATTCCTACTAAAATTGCAACACTTCCATAAAGCTCGCTCGTTAACACAACAGGAACTCTGTTTAACAAAGTATCCCTCATAATACCTCCTCCAACTGCTGTTGCAAGAGCTAACATGACTACTCCATATATATTAAAATCTACCATCAAACCAACAAGAGCTCCTGTAATAGAAAAAGATACCAAACCGATAGAATCACTTATAACAAAATATGTTGTATTTTCTATTTTACTTTTTTTGTATAAATCAAAAATAATTGCAAATAAAATAACAAAGATAACTAAGGTTATAGGAAGCATGTGAGAAAAAGCAAAGGGGATTCTATCTGCTACTGTATCTCTAAGTATCCCACCACCAAGAGCAGTTAAAAAAGAAGCTATAAAAATACCTAACAAATCAAGCCTATCACGAGTTGCAACCATAAAACCACTTAATGCAAAAGCAATAGTACCAACTATATCTGCTATTTCTAATCCAATCATTCAAACCAACCTTATAAAAGTTAGTCATTTTACAAAAAGTTTAGTTATTTTGCGCTTACAATTTATCAATCATCTTTTTTGAAACATAACGATTAAACCACTTTTTAACAGTTCCTTTTTTCTTTTGTTTCATTTTTTCTTTCATGTTCTCATCAAAAATCAAATCTAATATATGAACACCATTTTTACCACCCTTACTCATAGACTCACTACAAGATTGACAATAACTTACTATAGTATCACACTTAGTTTGATTTGCTCGGTTTTTTATCTGCTTTAATGCTAATTTTGGATTGGTAAGCTCAAGCATGCCACCACTTCCACAACACTCTGTTTTTTCCTTAGAATTTTTGAACTCTTCATATCTTAATCCTAATTTATCCATAAGGTTTCTTACACTTACATGTAAAATGCTTTCATATCTTGTAGGGCATGGGTCATGAAGTGCTACTTTTGGAATATCAACATATGCTTTAGTTGTAAATTTTGGCAGTTCTATAGAGTCTAATACTTCATAAAGTGATTTGACTTTTATATGAGGTGACAACTCCTTTATACTCATATAACAGTTTTCACAAGCTGTTACAACGGTGTCACACCCCATATACTCTAAATCTACTTCAAGATATGAGTATAGTTTATCAAAACGTTTCATGTCTCCTAAAGTTCTTGTAGGCATACCACAACACTGTTGAATTACACCAATACCTGGTAATAGTTCTTTTAAGTGAGTATATATACTTTTTACAATTTTTGGAGAGTAAGAACTAAGCGCACAACCTGGCATAAATGCCATATTTTTAAACTCACCTTTTGTAAATTTTGTTTTACTGGTAAAATATTTTGAAAAACTGTTTTTTTGATGAAACAAAACAGACTTGTAACCATAATTATTAAGTATATCATCACTCTTAGCGTACTCTTTTTTTGCTTTTGAAAAATGTTTTTTGAAGCTAATATCTTCTGGACAAACACTTTGACAATAATTACAACTAGCACATGAAAATGTTATATTTTCTAAACTCCTAGTCCCTTTCATCTCTTTTAAAAGGGATTTTGGAGAGGAAGTAAACTCATCTAAAAGTAAACAGCCTTTCATACATTTACTACAATCTAAACATTTATCATAATCTAAAAGTAAATTTTTCAAATAACTACTCTTGAACTAAAACATCATTTATTGTATCTCTTGGCCAACCATATTGTCCATCTGTAAGTATATAAAGTCTAGATTTTTCAATCCCATTTTTAGCAAATACATCATAAGCTCTTTGAGCTCCTCCTCCACCTCTTGGGCAAACAATTACAATTTTATCATCACTATTTATATGTTTGAGAGATGCTAAAAGCTTGTCACTCTCTTCTTGTGTTTTAACAGGATAAGAGTAAGTAGCAATTGCACCTTTTAAATGCTCTTCTTCAAAATCATCTTTTTCCTGAATATCTACAAATACAACTTTTGCACCACTTCTTATCGCCTCGGCACTTTGCTTTGCTTCCATATAGTTATATTCAGGTTTTTTATCAACCTTACCACAACCAACAAACACTAAACCAACAATGGTTAAAACTAAAAGTAATTTTTTCATACTACATTCCTATAACTACATGTACATAGGGAGAAATTTTAGAAGGAATCAAAGAAGACACTCATTGTTCTTTGATGTATGCTTAAACCTTAAGCCGATACATGAGTTGAGGAATTTTACTCTTTTTTTACTTAATTTTTAGTAAATAGTTTTTTACCTATTTACCATTGAGATAAATCAATGTTTTATTTTATTTGCTCGACTATAATTTCACTCATAAATTTAAATACGGAGAAAAAATGTCAGTTAATACTTCAGCAAATACAACTTTAAGTATGTTATGTAATCAATGTTCAATGAGCATGACAGGTGGATGTGGTTCTAGTGGTCAAGAGATAGGAACATGTGGTAAAGATAAAAATCTATCAAATCTTCAAGATATGATGATTTATGGTTTAAAAGGTTTAAGTGCTTATAGAACTCATGCCGATCAGTTTGGCGCTGATACAAAAGAAGTGGATGATGTTATTGCTAAAACTTTATATTTCACACTTACTAATTCAAACTTTAACTTTGATGACCATATAGCTCAGCTTATGAAATTAGGTAATGCTGGTGTAACTATGATGAATACACTAAGTGAAACACATACTTCGAAATTAGGTATTCCAACTCCTGTTACAGTTCCTCAAAACAAAGCAGAAGGAAAAGCTATCCTTGTAAGTGGCCATAACTTAGATATGTTCTATAAACTATTACAAGATACTGAAGGAAAAGGTATAAATATTTATACGCATTCTGAAATGCTACCAGCTCATGGTTATCCAGAGCTTAGAAAATTCAAGCACTTAAAAGGTAACATTGGTAAAGCATGGTTTGACCAAACTAAACTATTTGAAGAGTGGCCAGGAAGTATAATCGTAAATACAAACTGTATTGTTCCACCAAAAAAGAGTTCAACTTACGTAGATAGACTTTATACTTATGATATAGTTGGTATAGAAGAAGGTAAAAAGATAGTTGATGATAACTTTGATGAAATTATAGCTCAGACTTTAACTCTACCAGATGTAAATAGCTTTAATAGTGATGAGACTCTTCAAACTGGTCACCACTACAAAACTATACTTTCACTTGCACCTCAAATTCTTGAAGCAGTTCAACAAGGTAAAATTAAACAGTTTTTCGTAATCGCTGGTTGTGATGCACCAGGTAAAAATGGAGAATACTATAGACATATAGCAGAAAACCTTCCAAAAGATTGTGTTATTGTAACTTCAAGTTGTGGTAAATTTAGATTCAATGATATTGACTTTGGTGAGATAGAAGGAACTGGTATTCCTCGTTATTTAGACCTTGGTCAATGTAATGATAGTAATGGTGCAGTTCACATTGCATCTGCAATTAGTGATGCTTTAAGCGTTCCTGTAAATGACCTTCCAATTGCAATTGTTCTTTCATGGATGGAGCAAAAAGCCGTTATTATTTTACTTGGCTTATTTAGCTTAGGGATTAAAGATATTTATCTTGGACCAAAACCTCCAGAGTTTGTAAATGAAGATATTTTTAATTTCTTAGATGAAAACTTTAACCTTCATCTTGCAAATGTAAAAGATTACGAGAGTGATTTAAAAGATTTACTAATAAAGTAATAACTTCTTACATGTAGAGGAAAACCTCTACATGTAAAACTATCTAAACTAAACTACTTATTAGTTTTTCACTTAACTCTTTTGCTTGATCTTTTTCTTTTTGTGTAAGTCTTCTTTTAGTACTTATTGGAGCCATACCAATATAAAGAGTATCAATAGTTTGTGCACCTATTAGTCTAGCACATACTTTTAACTGATCCATTGTTTTTGAATATATTCTAGCAATCATATCAGGTATAGGAAAAGCACTTATCAGCACAGCCTTTTTTGTTATATCTTTTTTAATAGGTTGAGACTTTTTGCTACCATATGGCCAATAAGAATAGACTATAAGTCTTTCCATAAAACATTTAAAAAAAGTAGCCGTTGCTTGAAACTTAGCAGGACTTGCTATGATGTAACCATCACTTTTTTCTATCTTAGTTACTATGTCATTCATTCTGTCTTTATTGATACACTCTCCGGGTACATCTTCACTACATTGTGTACATACTCTACATTTAACACAAGATGTAAACTCTTGTTCCCTAATGTTAAGCATTTCATAGTCACTACCACTTTTCTGTATATGTGTAGAAACTTCACTCATCATCTGATCTGTTATACTATCAGTATGGTAAGCACAGTTTATAAGAAGAATCTTTTTAATCATAAAAACTCCTATATATAGGTAGTTTCATTATAACTATAAGCTTTTAAATAAATATTTAAATTTTAACTGTTGGAATTAGTTAATTAGATAGTGTGTAAGTTTTACTCAAATGTTCTATGTCAAGTTTATTTATGTTTCTATTTAACTCATTTATCATATCTTTATCACTCTGTCTATTAAAAGCAAAATAGAGCTCTGCTTCTCCTAAAAGATAAATCTCTTCATAATCTTTTAGATCTTCTCCTAATTCAATAAGAAAATAACATATAGCAGGAATACTAAATGCAACACTATCTACTCTACCGGAAATAAGTTTTTTTATCTGCGATTCTATACTTATAAAGCTATCTAAATTCTTTTCTTTAAGTCCATTTTTTAAAAGCTTTTGTTCAACAAAAGAGCTTGTAATAGTTCCTATCTTATAATTGTTTAAATCTGATATTTTATTAATATTTATATTTTTACTTTTTTTTGATACTACTCCTACTCTTATACTATCTATGGGTCCAACCCACGCAAACAATTTTTCTCTTTGTTGTGATCTTCCTGTTGAGTAAAGAACAGTATTTTGAGTATTAATTACTTTTTTATAAGCTCTTTTCCATGGATATAACTCTACTTTTTTTATATAAATACTATTACTATTTTTAGTAATGTTTTTTAACACATCTGTTGAAATACCACTCATCTTTCCATTTTTAATGTAATTATATGGTGGCATATTTTCTGTATATGCCTTATATGATTGTGCATACATAATTCCATACAGTAGTACAACTATACAAATAAATCTCATTAGAGTAGTCTTGCTGCTAAAAATTCATCAAAATTATCTAAAAGAACATCTGTTACACTAGGATCAAATTGAATTCCATTCATATTCTCAAAATATTCTCTTACCTCTTCACTACTCCAAGCATCTTTATAAACTCTAACATCCAAAAGAGAATCAAAAACATCTGCTACAGCTACTATCCTTCCAACTAACGATATCTCATCACCTTTAAGTCCATTAGGATATCCACTGCCATCCCATCTTTCATGATGTTCTAATGCTATCTTTGCAGCATACCTTATCAAAGGAAACTCCGATTCACATAGAATGTTATACCCTAACTCAGAATGTGTTTTCATCTTTGTCCATTCTAGGCTATCTAAATCATCTGGTTTATTTAATATACTATCAGGAATACCTACTTTTCCAATATCATGAAGTATAGAGGCCATCTCTATCATGTCAACTTCTTGTTCGCTTTGATTTAAAAACTCTGCTAATTTTGAGCTTACTTTTGAAACACGTTTTAAATGCAATCCTGTCTCTTTAGACTTTAACTCTGCAACTGCAGCTGTAACAAGTATCATTTCATGATTTAGCTTAGTTATCTCTTCTACTCTAGTATCTACTTCACATTGAAGATTTGATTGCAGAGCATAAAGATTTACATGGGTTTTAACTCTTGCTTTTAAAAGTACTGCATTAAACGGTTTTGATACAAAATCAACAGCACCAACTTCAAAACCTATCTCCTCAAAATCACAACCGTCATTGGCTGTTAAAAATATAACAGGTATAGATTTAAGAATTTTATCTTTTTTTAGTCTTCTACAAACTTCATAACCATTTAAACCAGGCATATTTATATCTAAAAGTATAGTATCAGGTTTAATTTCTCTAGCTAATGATATTCCATATTTACCATTTGTTGCGCCATGTACTTCATACTCCAATAAAACGTCTTCTAGCATCTCAATATATTCAGGTGTATCATCTATCACTAGAATTTTTTTCATTTATCTATTTCCTTTAATAAGTCAAATAAATCTTTATGTTTATTTAGAAGTGGTTTAAAATCTACCCCTTCTAATTTTTTGTACTGTTTTAATTTTTGTTCTATATGCAATGCTTCTTTTGATAATACAGTCGCACCAATTGTACCACTAAGTCCTTTTAATGTATGTAAGTAATTTAAAGCCTCATCAAAACTGTTTTTATCTATGATTTGGCTTATTTGTTCATTCATTATGATATATTTATCATAAAATTTAGTTACTGTTTTTTTCCATAACTTTTCATTATTACCTAAGTTCTTAATAGCTTTTTGTTTATCAAGTATACTTTGTTCATCTTTTTTTATACTCTTTTTTTCTATTTTTATCTCAACACCTAACTGTTTTAAAAGAACTTCATAAAACTCCTCTATGTTTATAGGTTTACCTATATGATCATCCATACCCACTTCTATACACTGTTCAATATCCACAGACATAACATTTGCTGTCATTGCTATAATTGGAATTTTTGATTTTAACTCTTGTCTTACAATTCTAGTAGCTTCATAACCATCCATAATTGGCATTTGAATATCCATCAGTACTGCATCGTAAGTTTTTTTCTTTATCCGATCAACTGCCTCCTTTCCATTTTTAGCAGTATCTATGTTAATACCAGTTTCCTCTAAAAGGTGTATAGCAACTTCAAGGTTTATTTCATTATCTTCTACCAAAAGTATATTTTTACTACTGAGGTCTACTTTTGAAGGATCAAAAAGTGGTTCTGCTCTATTTACACTACATATTGCTGTTATATCATCATAAAGGTATGACTGGTTTACTGGTTTTACTAAAAACTTAGAAAAACCACTCTTTATAGCACTCTCTCTTACTTCTAAATCATCATCTACCGATATCATAATAGCAGGAGCAATATTATCTTTACCAAACCTCTGCTTTATATGCTCATATATTTTATCACCATTTAAAGTAGGAAGTCTATAATCTATGATAAATAAATCAAATGTTAATTTTGTTTCAAGTACTTCTAAAGCCTCTTCATAACTTTTTACTATTGTTACAAAAAAACCAAAAGAGCGTATATATTCTTCTAAGATTTTAGCGCTGTTTTTATCATCTTCTATAACCAAAATATCCAAAGGTGAAAAAAGTTCATTTGATGACTCTTTTTGAAATTTTTCTCCATTTACACGCTCTAGTTCTAACTCTAAACTAAAAATACTTCCAATGTTTTCTCTACTTTTAATATCTAGTTTTCCACCCATCAAAAATGCTAATTGGTTTGAGATAAATAACCCCAAGCCTGTGCCTCCATGCTTTCTTGTAGTAGAAGAGTCTGCTTGTGTAAAAGGCTCAAACAACTTAGTTATTTTATCGTTTGAAATTCCAACTCCACTATCACGAACACTAAATATAAGTTTAGACTTGTTTTCCAATTTTATTTCTTCAACACTTAAAGATATGCTACCTTTAGAGGTAAATTTTATAGAGTTACTTAAAAAATTGTTTATTATTTGTATTATTCGATAAGAGTCTCCTCTAAAAAAGCGATTTGTATTTATAAAATCTGACTCAAATGATAAATCTTTATCTTTTGCCAATAT
>CBDLTN010000057.1:0-13843 GCA_965306065.1 uncultured Sulfurospirillum sp.
GTTCATCATCTTCTAAAAAATGTCTACTTCCTATAAGAACTTCTTTTTCATTTACTATAGTTTTAACTCCATGAGCTATAATAAACTCTACTTCTTCATGATGCATATGAACAAAGCCCCTATCTTTTGCTGCTTTTACTATAGCTTCAGCCACTGGATGAAAGTAGTGTTCTTCTGCACTAGCAGTAAGATTTAAAATATCATCTTCACTCCAGTTTTTACTAAAAGAGTTTATCTCAACCACTTCTAATTCACCATATGTCAATGTCCCTGTTTTATCAAAAACAAAAGTATCTGCACTAGCCAATGCTTCTATTGATTTTGCACCCTTTATCAATATACCATTTCTTCCAGCTTGAGATATAGAAGATTTAAAAGCAACTGGTGTTGCAAGTTTTAAAGCACACGAATAGTCTGCTTGTAAAACAGAAGCAACACTGTCAAAATTTCTATTGATTATATATGAAATACCAGCAAGTCCTAGGGTAACTGGTACCAAATTATCAGCTAGTTTTGTAGCTTTTAAGCCTACTGCTGATTTTTCATCTAGTGAGCTTTTTATATACTCTTTAATTCTTGAAGTAGAAGTATCATCACCAACTTGTTCAGCCCAAATTTTTATTTTTCCCTCTTCTACAACAGTTCCTGATATAACTCTATCACCCCTGCTCTTTTTTATTGGCTCTGCTTCACCTGTCATAGATACCTGATTAATTGATGCATCTCCATAAATAATATGTCCATCCACAGCCACCGTATCTCCTGCCCCAACTACTACAATATCACCAATTTTAAGAGTTTTTGTTTTAACCAGTTTTTGTACTTTTTTAGAATCTTCTTCGACTTCTATCCATACTTCTTCGACATTTGGCTTTGCTAACTCTTTTATAAGATCATCGCTCTTATGAACGGTAGTTTCTTCTATATACTCCCCCAACTCTAACATAGCATTAGTACTATTAGCTGCTAGATAGTCTTTTCTAGCAATGGAGACTCCAACAGCAGTTGCTTCTAAAACTTTTGAAGTCAATCCTTCTTTAACAAGCTCTTTTGTACCATCTATTAAAAGTGGTGCTGCTGCGTATGATGTAATAGCCAGTTTAACTTTAGGATCTTTTACAAAAGGCTCCGTTACCAACGCCGAAGTAGCTCTTATAAGTCCTGAAAAACTAGGTTTTACTTCTTCTTTAGACTCTTCAAAATATTTAGTATCTCTTTTAAATTTTTGAATATCAATTTTTGAAATTTTTTCTTTCAAAATATCTATATCAATGTTTTGTGTGCATATAGTGATTGATCTAGATTTTAAATTCACTTTTACAAATGATGCTGTTTCTACTTTTTTTATATAATCTTGCAATTTTTGTACATCTATATGTTTATCTAAAAATGAGCAACGAAATCTCGCTCTTTTTTTAGTTACATGTAAAAGTGTTATATCATTTTTCATAAATACTCTTTAAGTGTTTTGTGCTTCTAATTCTGCTTTTGCATCTTCCATTCTCTCTTTCATCTCTTCAATACCAGCTTGAAATAAATCTGTCCCCTTTGCTACTGTTTTAAAAATAGCTTTTTGAGCTGATTCATTTGTTAAAAGATATGTTGCAACGGCTCCAATAAGTGCACCTTTTATAAAATCATTTGTGTTAATACTACCTAATATCTTATCAGTATCTATTTGCGTAGTTTCTACTACTTTATTAATATATGGATTTTCCACTCTATTCACCTACCTCTTGAGTTTTTTCTTCTATTTTTTTAGTATCATTTAGTTTATCGCTAATCTTTTCAACAGCATAAATACCACCTAAACCAATACTAATAGCACCTAACATACCTAAAAAATTACCTTTTCCAAGATAATTTGCCGCTGCTATTGCCGATCCTGTTGCAACTCCACCTTGAATAGTAAGTTTAATACTATTTTTAACAGCTTCTTCTTTACTCAGCTCATTTTTACTATAACTGTTATAATTTACACCACTAGCAACTACAGCTGAAGCTAGTGCACCACTAACTACATGTCCTGTTACATTTCTTGGCTCACCTGTATTAATCATTCTGCTACCTCTACTTTATCTTTGTCTTTCGTACAACCTAATTTTTCTTGTACATTTTGTGTTGATTCTTTTGCAAACTCTTTTGTTTTTTCTATACCTTTTTGAGCAACTTCTTGTACTTCAGATGCACATGATGTCACTTTGTCTTTTATCTCTTTTCTATTGTTAAATGCTATAACTGCTAAACTTCCTAAAGCAATTCCTGCTAATAGTGGTAATGCCATAATATACTCCTACTTACTTTTTGTTTTTTTGTCTTTTTTTAACAGATACACTGCAACTCCACCTAAAACTGCTCCAACTGCAAATGGTATTAAAGGCATAACTATTCTCCTTTGTCTTCTTTATCTAATGCACCAGTTAGTAATGATGTTCCAATACCACCTAAAAGCATACCACCTATAAAAGATAGATTTGCGCTACCTAAGAGTTTTGTTATCTCTGAAGGGTCTGCTTCTCCTGCTGCAATTTTATTTGCAAGAATTTTAAACTCATTCATTTTTTTCATCATATCATCTTGATTCATTGTACTTGTACTTTGAATGTTAAGTTCCCCTGAAGTAGAGTAATGATTAGAAACACAATCTCTAAATGCAGGAAGATGGTTATTATGTGATGCAGCTTGTAATCTAAAAAACAGGTCTTGAATATCTGCTTGTTTTGTATATGAGAGCAAGTTGTCATACATTTTTATATTTTGAATCTCAGCAGCTACGCCAACTTCACAACACTCTATAAGAGTGTCTGGTATCTCTACCTTATCTGCCCAATCATTTATTGGAGGTTCTACATTGTACTTTTGCAAAAAAGTCAAGGTTGCATTAATATGATTTTGTTCTGCTTCAATGATATTAGAAAATGGATTAACTGGTCCAAATTTTTCTATAACTTTTTTATAGACTTCATAAGCATGATATTCATCATAGGCTGCTATTCTTAAAGTCTGATTGAGTATAGGCTCGTCAAAACTAGGATCTACCCTTTGTGAAATCAAAACTTTTTCATCAAAATTTTTTCCCATTTACATAACCTCCTTTTGTAAGGTATTTATCTTTTGTGTTAACTCTTCTAAATTATTACCGGCAATAAGATCTTCCCAAAGCACTTGTGGAAAAATATCATTATCATATAAAATAGTTATAGAACCTATTATTTTATTTATCTTTAATTTATTTATTCCCTCTATCTTATCTGGTAACTCTTTTATATCTTCAAGTTTAATATTCTCAGCTTCATCCTGTATTTTAGGATCAACTCTTACTCTTAATCTACCTTTTGTATGATGAATAATGCTCATATAAGATGCTATTCTTACAATATCTTCACTTTTTATTTCCAATTTTTTTCCTCTTATACTAATATTAAATTGTAATTAAATTAACATTAACGGCAACTTAAAGTTTACTGAAAGTCATTATCAATTAGGCTTGTTTTTGATACCAAGACAGTCTTGAAGAATTTGCCATGATTCCTAGTGTATGTCCTAGGTGAATTGCTCCTGCAGCTACTGGAGATAATAATCCTACACCAGCTAAGGCAACACCTCCTAGATTAGTACTCGTTCCTATCCAATAATTTTGATTTACTATTTTTAAGCTCTTTTTACTTATATCATATAAATTTACTACATCATCTGGATGAGAATGCGTAATAGCTACATTTGATACTTCTATAGCAGCTTCGCTTCCACCACTCGCAAAAGAGACTGAAACATCTGCTTTGCTCATAGCAATTGTATCATTCACACCATCGCCTATCATAACTACATTTTTATACTTCTTTTTAAGTTCAACTACTATCTCTGCCTTTCCTTCAGGCATGAGGTTAGAGTGGACTTTATCAAAACCATATTCCTTAGCAAAGCTAGTTGCTACTTTATCATCATCCCCAGTTAATAAAACAAGATGTTTTACCCCTCTTTGTCTTAAATCACTAAGCATCTTTGTTGTTCCTATTCTTACTTCATGTTTAAAAGAGATAAAACCTAAGATTTCTTTTCCAAAAGTTACATATGCAATGGTTTCACCTTTTCTTAAAAATGCATTTGCTCTTTCTTCAAAATCATCTACAGAAATATTGTTCTTATTTAAAAACTTTTTATTTCCTACTAAAATCACTTCTTTATCTTTTGTAGCCTTTACGCCAAGACCAGGAACAATCTCACTAGAATACCCTTCATCAAAAAGAGAGCCTATTTTTTTAGCATGTTCAACAATCGCAACTGCAATTGGGTGAGAATTTCTGTATTCAGCTAAAGATGCAAATTCAAAAGGTGTTTTTTCATCTACATGTAAACCTAAAACAACTTCTTGTACTATTGGCTTTCCTGTTGTAAGAGTTCCTGTTTTATCAAAACAAAATGCTTCACTTTGACTTATTTTTTCTAAATACTCCCCACCTTTTATCAAAATTCCTTCTTTTGTAGCTCTTGAAATCCCTGCACTTATAGCTGTACTTGCAGCAAGAACTGTTGCACAAGGGCAAGACATAACTATCATTACAGAAAATGCTCTTAAGTATGAGCCAGTTAAGAAAAATGTGCCAAAAGTAAGAGCCGTTCCTAATTTTAAAAGTTTTGAAGCTAGTCTATCTGCTTCAAGTTCACTTGGAGATTTTTCTAATAAAGATAGTTCTACTTTTGATATAACTCTGGATATATAGGTATTTGCACCTGTAGCGCTTACTTGTATGTAAATTCTTCCTTTTTGAACATATGTATTTGCAAAAACTTCTTCACCACTTTGTTTCATAGATGGTTCACTTCTACCATTTATTAATGCTTCATCTATTTCAGCACTTCCACTTTTAATAAAACCATCTACTGGAATCTTTTCTCCACTTCTTGATACTACTATATCACCTTCTTTAACTTCATCTAAATCGATTTCGATCTCAATTTCATCTACTAAGATATATGCTTTTTTTATATCATTCTCTATAAGTTTGTGTATCTCTTTTTTTGATTTTTCTGCTATATACTCTTCAAGAAGCATTCCACCTCTTAAAATATATATAATTTCAAATGCAGCAGTTGCTTCACCAAAAAACAAAGCAAGAAGTAAAGTTCCACTCATAAAAGTTTGCAAAGTAAATTTACCTTGTTTTATGCTTTCATATGATTCTTTAAACAAAGGAATTGCTGCGATTACAGAGACTATAGCAACTAAGGAAAAAGGAGAAGCTACTATAGTAATACCTAAAAATGTTTCTGCTACAAATATATAGACACTATAACAACTCAGTAATCCAAAAGTTATAAGTTTTCTGTTCCATGAGACCATTTCGTTTTTAGAAACAGAACAACTAGAACAATGACTATATTCATTAGTATAAGAGCTAATGTAAGGCAAGCTAAGCGGGAAAAGTAAATTCAACTCTTTTAATATTTTATCTATAGAAGTAAGTGTTTCATCAAAAACAAAAATTACAGATTTACACTTTTTATTTACTCTAAAACTAAAAAACTCTTTCTTAAAATGTAAAAGTATCTTTTCATTATTGCAGGAGTCTAAAAAAACTTTAGATTTTAACCTTACTCTATTTCCTGCTTGTGATTTAATAACTAATTCATTCATCCCTACACTCCCTACAATATCCATATAAGTTAAGATTGTACTCTAATATAAAAAAATCTTTTTGACTTGATATGGTTTTCACTAAATCATTCATAACTAAAGCATTAACTTCTATAAGTTTTTTACATTCAATGCATATTATTTTACTTTCCTTAGTTCCATTATTAATTTCATAGATATTTGTTTTATGATTTATACACTTTACAATGCCGGTTTTTTGCAAAATTGCCAATTGTTTATATATTGTTGTTGTAGATATAACTATATTATACTTTTCCAAAATGCGATTTTTTATTTGTAATGCTTCTAAATGCTCTTTAAAAAGAACTTCTAATATATACTCTCTTTTTATAGATTCTTTATATCCTGTTTTCTTTAAAAAAGATTTTATTTCAGACAAAGACCAACCTTTAACCATGGCACATTTTCTTTATAAATTTTGATCTAAAAAGGTATCCTTGAGCAAAGTCTATATTTAAAGTTTTTGCTAACTTAAAATCCTTTTTAGTCTCTACACCTTCAAGAACAACTTTTTTGCCCAATTCGTGTGAACATTTTACTAATCCTTCCACAACATACATAAAGCTTTTATTGCTATTTATCTCTTTTAAAACATCCTTATCTAACTTTAAATAATCACATTTTTTCAAAAGTTCTAAAGATAGCATACTATTTTCTTTAAAAAAATCATCTACTGCAAAATCAAAATTTAAATTTTTAAATATTGAGAGAAGCTTTGTAGTATTGACAGATTCATGAGAATTTTCTACAAGTTCAATTACAAAATTTTCTTGTTTAGAAAAAAAGTTAAAAACTTCATTGACTCTGTTTTTTTCTAAAAGTATATGTGGGTCAAAATTTACAAAAAGTTTTTTATCTTTAGGTCTATTTTGAAATTGATACTTTTTTAAAATCTGTT
Source organism: uncultured Sulfurospirillum sp. (assembly GCA_965306065.1). GTDB lineage: Bacteria > Campylobacterota > Campylobacteria > Campylobacterales > Sulfurospirillaceae > Sulfurospirillum_A. The sequence goes on from CBDLTN010000057.1 coordinate 6,555, forward strand.
CAGCATCAAAAAATAGCTCATTAAAATCATGACATATCTCAAAAAAAACTTCTGGAGAAATAGCCTTAGTAACATATTCAAACCGAGAGAGTGCTTCATATGCAAATATCTCTTCATTTTTTGTTGAAATAAAAGGTTGATACTCTACACCATAACTCTTATCTTTCAATATGGTTTTTATCATTTCAATAGAGTGAACAGTTTCAAAAAATGTATTTTTGCTCAATTTTTTACCTTTGGTGGAGGAGAAATCTCCTCCCTTATCTTTAGAATGTATAGTTTGCAGTAAATGTAAATTTATTGTAATCATCATCACCATTTTGTGCATCAACGTTTACAAAAATAGCGCCCAAAACAAATTCATCAGTTACACCATACTCAGCAGCAACATTAATTTCATTCTCTTTATCAGAACTATATTTTGTTCTTCCATACATTGCATTTAAAGCTAGCTTGTCTAACTCATATCCAACACCAAGATATATAGTATCTGCATCTGTAGCATATACTTGATTTCCATCTTCTAGAGGATTAATATTATCACCAGCTGTTTCCATACTTCCTATAGCACCATCTTTATCAGTTGTTATATAACCAAGATTAAGTCCAACTCCACTAAAGTTACCTCTAAGCTCTGTATGAATTATAGAACCATCATCTGTTCCTGTAACTTTTTCACTACTGTTTGCATAATGTGCAGTTACTCCAAACATATCTGTATCATAATCAACTTTTGCTCCATAAAAATCTGCTATATCTTTTACGTTATAGTAATAACCATTTAGCACAAGACCCTTAACACCTTCATATTTAACATCTAAAACATTTGCTCCATGTTCACCCAAATCTTCAAATGATTCCAAAACAGCATCGAAATCTGCTGTTGCTTTTCTTTGAGAATGTCCTAACACAATAGTAGTATCAGGGATAGAAGTTATAACACCAACTAAAGCTTCATGGAAATCTCCCATCCACTCTAAATCTACTTCTTGACGACCTAAAGTAAGTGAAAAATAGTCATTTGCGTAAGATATATTTGCAGTATGCATTAGAGCTGTTGGATAATTTCCTGTGCCATAATCTCCATCTTCTACTTCTGTAAAATCGTGGTTTGCTCTAAAACCTGCGGCAGCTTTAAAACCATGAAAATCTCCTGTTTGATAACCTAGACCAACTGAGCCCATTGTAAAACCTGCATTTTTATTAGCTCCACTATTGTTTTGTTGTTCCCCATACAAAACAATGTCACCACTTACAGATCCTTCTGCAAATGTATTTTTAATATCTGTTGATACATCTGCACTTAACGATGATGCTACTAAGCATCCTATTACTGCTAAACTAAATCTCAATTTCATTTTCTTTCCTTAATTGATTTCAATATTGATAATTGATTTCAGTATAGTATCTAGATTTTACTTAATTAATTATTTAAGTAAAAATTTTTTTAGCCAAATATCCCATCAGCTCGTGGACTTATTAAAAACTTGAAAAATACTTTTATATAAAGTAAAAAAGATATTGACCAAAAAAGGGCTGAGTATATATACATGTAAGCACTATACTCATCAAAAAAAGGAATTAGTCCTCTTAAAAAAGTTGCTATTATCATAAAAACTATCATCAAGTGTGTATAGGCATTTGAAGTTAGATATCGCCCTGTATGAATCCAGCTAATTATTATCATAATAATCAAATAAGACAAGCCTAAACCACCACTTGTTATAAAGTGTCTAAAATGACTCATTACATATATATTTCCATTTAATAAATTCCAACCCATAAGACCATAACCAAGTCCAAACATTACAAATATTGATCCAAGATATAAAACATATGGTTGATTTAGTATAAATTCCTCTTTTAAAGCATAATCATTTAATATAGCTAATATTGATGCTGCTGTAGCTAGTCCAAGCCATCCCAATACTGTATTATTGGGATAAAAAAACTCTACTATTGTAAAAACAATAACCATAAAAACTGCAAGATTTGTTAAAGGAGGATGTGAAATATAAATATCATCTATATTTTTATCTTCCATCATTTCATTTATTGCTTCTGTATTTACTCGCCTTAAGGCAAGTAGTACTAATACCACAATTGCTCCAAGTGCTACTTTTAAAACATCCATAGAATATGTTTGAACAACTCCTACGACACTAAGAAAAAACCAATACTCTATTGCAAAAATTACAACTAAGGTATATCCTAATGAAGCATGTCGTTGAAGTGGATCCAATACAACATCTTTTGCAAACCAAATCAACCAAAAAAGCATGGAGAGATTTAAAAGTGCTACAAAATACACTCCTATAAAATCTATAAACCAAAAGCTTACACGCCCAGCAATCCATAGAGTCATGATATATTTGAGTCTTTTTCCTACAAACGGAACCATTCCAGGAAAAAGTTCAGGAAGCCCTGTTGTTAAAAATGCCATTACTCCAGCAGTGAGTATTCCAAAAAGCATCTCATACACATGCCAAGTTAAAGCGTCATTCATAAAAGATATATTAAGTACTCCACTCCAAACTAATCCCCAAAGAAGCATTGATATAATCATATAAGGAGCTAAAAGTAAAAAAACTGGCCTAAATCCATATGCAAGATATGGTGGTATATTTTTCTCATCATCAGGGTAGTACATGTAGTGATTTGTTGCGTGAAGTTTTTGCTCCATTTTACTCTCCTCTTTTTAAAGGAAGTAAATTCCTTAAAAAATTCATCGCGACTAAAGCACAACTTTCAAGTCGTATTTTCATTATTTTAACTCCAATTCAAACGTATCAATAATAACTTGATCTTGAAGTATCTTTGCACTTTTGGCGTATACGAACTTGTCATCTCTTTGTATCTGAGGTAAGTCATATCTAAACTTTTTTACGATTCTTCCAGGATCTGCTTTTAAAAGAAGAATCTCATCACTAAGACGAATAGCTTCCATCAAATCATGAGTTATAAAAAGGATACTTATCTCTTTTTTATCTATCATATCAATCAAAAGTGTTTGAAGTTCCTTTTTTAAACCAATGTCCAAAGCAGAAAACGGCTCGTCTAAAAAAAGAAGATCTGGTTTTATAACTAGCGCTCTTGCAAAAGATACACGCTGTTTCATACCTCCACTCAAATCTTTTGGAAACTTTTCAAAGTCATTGTGTTCAAGACCAAATTTCAGAGCTATCTTTTTTGCTTTTTTTATTGCTTCTTTGTTCGATACTTTTTGTGCTCTTAATCCCAAAGCTATATTATCAATAACATTTTTCCAAGGAAGAAGCCTTGGCTCTTGAAATGCAAAAGAAGAACTTTTAAAACTATTTGTACTACTTCCTTCTTGGATATCTAAAAGTTTTGCACATAGATGCATAAGTGTAGTCTTTCCACCTCCACTTGGTCCCACGATAGAAAGTACTTCTCCCTTCTTTAATTCAAAATTTATATTTTCTAGTATCTTGGTAAACCCATAATAGTGGTTGAGATTTTTTACCACTAAGCTCTCCATAATTCAACCTCTCTTTTAATTGGTTCAAGAATAATGTACTCAATAAACATCATCGAACTTATCATAATAACAACTAAAGCAAGTGCAGTTGGGGTATCAAGATGACTTCTTGCAACTGCCAAAGACGCTCCTATGCCATCACTCGTACTAAGAAGTTCTGCCATAACAACTATCTTCCATGACATTCCAAGAGCAGCAACCCAAGCAGGAAAAATATAAGAAAAGATATGAGGAAAATATATATCTAAAAACCTCATATACCAAGGAAGATTAAAACTATCACCCATCTCTTTTAAATCACCTTCTAAAGTCCTAGTTCCTTGTAAGGCTCCTACAAAAACTATTGGGAAGGAAGCAACAACTACTGTAAATATTACAGTAAAATCTCCCATACCAAACCAAATCATAGCTAGAACTATCCATGCAATTGGTGGCATACCAACTAGAATAGTCACTATTGGTCTACTCATTATAGATGCTGTTGCAAAAAGTCCTGCTAATAATCCTAAGGTTGAACCAACAACAACAGAAATCCCAAATCCAAAAAATGCTCTATAAAGAGTTATCTTTGCATCATTGATAACATTATCGTCATGTAACATTTCCAAAAGTCTAGAAAGAGTTTCAAGGGGGCTTGGAAGTACAAGTTGTCCATATACTTGAAAACCTAAATCCCAACAAGCAAAAAACAGGAGTATTGAGGCAATTGCACCCCAACCACTCCATAAATAAGAAGGAAAATCTTTCAGTATCCTAACAAAAAATTTCAAACTATTCCTTTTTGATAATGATTATAATTATTTTAACTAAATCACAATAAAAAAGTTCTTTATTTTTGTCATTTCATCTTTATTTCTTCTATTTTTTCTAATTCTTTTGTAAAAACAACTGCATTATAATTTTTTCTATCATCATATCTCACTAGATAGTAAAGTGCATTTGATATAAATTGTAGTTTCATAGTCTTATAGTCAAATCCATTAAGTTCAAGCTTTTTAAAATTAAGCTCCCAATCAATAAGATAAAAATTTGAATCACTATCTATTGCGTATCCAGCAACCTTTCTTTGTTTGTTTTCGCTTATTTTTATATACTTTATCTCTATATTTTGAGGATATTTTATCTCATTTAGACTAACAATATTGTCTCTTCTTTTAATATTGAAAAGTCTATTTTCACTATCTAGAAAAAAGTACCCTAAATCATATGGCTTCATATTTGTTGCTTTTCCCCAGATATTTTTTATTGGCATTTTTATATCGTTTTTTATAAATAGACTATTTATCTCTTTAGATAAAATTGGGTTTAATCTTTGATCATAGTTATAAACCTTTACATGTAAAGCATTAAATTGAATCATATGTTCAGGAAACTTTATCATCCCAACCTTACTATTTGGATTTAAAAGCGGATATAACCTTAACTCTTTGTCTTTTAAAAGCACTGGAGAATAAGAAAAACTTAATCTATTTTTTTTAATTGTTTGCTTATCATACTCTTTTGCATCTATAAGAATTGGTAATTTATTTTGAATATCTAAATTTCTCCAATAAACAAAAGGAAGCTGTGATTCATACTCAATCCTTCCAAATCCTCCTTTATCTTTAATGCCATAAGAAAACCTATGATCTCCAAAGTTTTTTTGGTAAATAAACTCTTTTAAAGGGGCAGAATAAAAAATATAATATTTGTTAAATATTTTATTGTACTTTTCTTGATATAACAAATTTGCATTGTAAAAAATAAAACTAATTCCTAAAAACAAAACAATCATAGAAATGTAATTTTGCAATCTTTGTTTTTTAATACTATAAAAACTATCAAGAACAACAAGTAAAAAAGCAATTAAAATAAAAATCCAAAAAACATCCAAATAATAATATCTGTTTTTAAAATAGACAAATATGGTTATACTTCCTATAAATAACTTTATAAAACTCATAGTTTTATTGTTTTCAATAATCGCAGCACTTAGTGCTACATAAAAGATAAAACTGCCTAAAATATAAAAAGAAAAATCCTTTAACATTATTAGAAAAATCTCATAAGTATAATAATGAAAAATTATAGACCCAACAAAAAAAGACAAAAGTACTGATAAAACAAAGATATAAAGCAATCCAATACCTACATGCATAAGTATTGCTTTGTTTAAGGACATTGGTAAATGCGTCATTATTTTAACTCTATTTTTTATCTTTTCTGGTAAAAATTGAGCAAAACTTATTACAATGGATATAAACAAAAACATATATGAAAAAATATAATAAGGCTTTTGTTCCAAATCAACAAATCTATACCACATGATGCTTTCTGGCTCTATCGTAGAAAACGAAAAATTTAAGTTATATACAAAATATAGAATACTTCCTAAACAAAGAACAAACAATCCTATAAGATAAAACCTCAATTTTAACCACTCTTTTTTTACTATTGATTTTATCATTAATATCTTCCTACAAAACCTAAAAATTTATCTTCAAAACTACACTCAATCTCTTTAAAATTTTCATGTTTTTCGAATGTAAAAATTAATTTTTTTTCTCTCATATTTTGAACCCTGTGAACTTTTTGTATATCATATAATTCATTATTTGATATTTCGTAACATTTGAATTCTTTTATAAAATCATCTAATTTACTTTGGTAAACATCCCCACCAGTTTGAACTATGGCAATATCTTCAATTAAACCAACCAAATCCCCCATCACATGAGATGTAATTAGAACAGTTTTATCATTATCTTTTACATATTCTTTCAAATAATCAATAAAAAGTCTCCTATAACCAGCATCAAGTCCCATTGAATAATCATCTAGTATTAACAGCTCTGCATTTTGTGCAAAAATAGTACCTAAAACAACTTGTGATTTTTGTCCAAAAGAGAGAGTTGATAACTTTTGAGAATAATCAAGTCTCATCAAATCAATTAATTCATAAAAAACAGTTTTATCCCAATTTTTATAAAAAGCACCAAAAAAACTCTCTATTTGCATTATGTTCATATAATCATATGTAACAAAACCCTCATGAAGAAGGGCTATTTTCTCTTTTGCTTGTATTGAAAGGTTGTGAGAACTATCGCCATAAATCAAGCACTCGCCACTTTTGGGCATGATGTATCCCATAAGGATATTAATCAATGTAGATTTGCCTACACCATTCTTACCCAATACTCCATATACAGAACCTTTTTTTATCTCTAAATTGAGATTTTCATATATTTTTTTTACTCCATAACTATGAGATAAATTCTTTATCTCTATAATATTGTTATTTTTTTCCGCAAGATTTGCTCTTATCTCCACAGTTACAACCTCCACTTTTAAAAAGTTTTTTATATAAATAAAATGCTGCTGCACCTGTAATTATTAAAAGAAATATCTCTTCCATTATCGCTCCTCATATTTAACGCAATTTTTACCAAAATGTTTTGCTTTATATAAAAAAGTATCCACTCTTTTTAACATACTATCTTCATCGTCACCTTTTACGTAATCAACAATGCCAAAAGAACAAGTTACTTTTTCTATTCTCTCATACTCTAACTCTTCAATCTTTTTTCTTATTTTCTGTGCTAACTGTATTCCGTCTTCATAACTTGTTGATGGCAAAAGTATCACAAACTCTTCTCCACCCCACCTAGCTAACATATCACTTTTTCTAATAGATTTTTTGACATTTGCTGCTATGTTTTTTAAAACAACATCTCCATAATCATGTCCATATTCGTCATTTACTCTCTTAAAATTATCAACATCAAAAAGAATAACACAAAACGGATTT
>CBDLTN010000058.1:0-13727 GCA_965306065.1 uncultured Sulfurospirillum sp.
AAAAATTCTTGTTGCATTGATCGTAATGCTTGGACTAAACAGCATGGTGGTGGCGGATGACATCAACCTATGGAAAAAATCTACACTTAACAAAGTACTACAACGTGGTGTTTTAAGAGTTGGTATGGAGCCAGGTTATATGCCTTTTGAGATGAAAGATAAAAAAGGTAATGTCATCGGATTTGATGTTGATATGGCTAAAGCAATGGCTAAAGCAATGGGCGTTAAACTTGAGCTTGTTCCAACTGCATGGGACGGAATTATTGCTGCACTTCTAACAGACAAGTTTGATATTATTATGAGTGGTATGACTGTTACTCAAGAAAGAAATCTAAAAATCAACTTTGCTACTCCTTATATAAGTGTAGGTCAAACTATTATTGCAAACAAAAAACATGCTGGAAAAACATGGAAAGAGTTAGATGATCCAAAATACACTATAGTTACAAAACTTGGTGTAACAGGTGAAATCGCAACTAGAAAAATGTTTAAAAAAGCAAAAATTAGAACTTTTGAAACTGAAGCAGATGGAGCTCAAGAAGTTTTAAATGGAAAAGCTGATGCGTTTGTTTACGACAAACCATATAATGCTATCTTCTTTTCACAAAAACAATCAACAGGAAATATCATCCACTTAGATGAAGACTTAACTTATGAGCCATTGGGTTGGGCTGTAAGAAAAGGTGATCCTGATTTTCTTAACTGGTTAAATAACTTCCTTAACCAAGCAAAACATGATGGACAATATGACAAAATCTATAACAAGTGGTTTGAAAAAGACGCTTGGCAAAAGAAGGTAATGTAAATTACCCTTTTAGAGACGCTTTTTATTGCGTCTCTATTATGCTTATAATTATAAGTATAATAGAGATTCCCTTTGGGCAGTCAATTTGATTTAAGATGAATGGAAAAAAATGGCAAAAACGAAACAATCAATTTTAGAAAACAAAGCATTAGGACACACAATAGCTGTTCTATTTTACGTACTTATTGGATACTTCTTGTTCAATGCAGCTTCAAACATGAACTACATTTGGAAATGGACAAGTGTTCCAAAGTATTTTGCGTATGAAAAAACAATAGCTTTAGAAGCTCCATTTGATGGTGTAGTAAATGTAAAAGAAAATGGTAAAGTTGTTATAAGCAGTGATGATGACAGCAAAGAACTTGAAATTCCTAGTGGTTATACTATAGTAATAGAAAATGGGGATGAACTTTTTGAATATGATGCAATTGCGACAAATACTTCATGGACTATGGGACCTCTTTTAGAAGGTCTGTTAATAACCCTAAAAATATCTGGGTTTTCCGCTATATTGGCTTTTGCAATAGGTATAATACTTGCATTTATGCGACTTTCTAACTATCAATTTTTAAAAGATATTGCAATAGTATATATTACTATTATTAGAGGAACACCTCTTCTTGTTCAAATATTTATATTTTACTTCATTGTTGCTACTATATTTGATTTAGAAAGATTTTTGGCTGGTGGATTATCTTTAGGAATATTTTTTGGAGCTTACATTGCAGAAGTTATAAGAGGTGCAATTCAATCTATAGATAAGGGTCAATACGAAGCAGCTAAGTCACTAGGCATGAACTATTTTCAAACAATGACTTTTATAATTATGCCTCAAGCATTAAAACGTGCTCTTCCTACACTAGTAGGTGAAATGATTGCACTTGTTAAAGATTCATCTTTAGTATCTATTATTTCTATAACAGACTTAACAAAAGTAGGACGAGAAATAGTTGCTAATACATTCTCTCCGTTTGAAACATGGATTATTGTTGCAGGTATGTACTTCTCTATAACTGCACTTTTAGCTTATCTTGGTGGCATATGGGAAAAAAGAATGGCGGCTAGTGGTGGTATGTAGGTTTTACCTACTGCCCTCTCTTGCATCTATTTATAAAACTCTATCTCTTTATATAAACTAGCAAGTATCTCTATTTCTCTTGCTTTAACATAATTTTCAATTTTCTCTTCAATATCTGCTTTAGGGTAAATTTTTATACAGTACCTATAAGAACTGCTATACTCAATTATATTTAGTATTTCCCCTTCAACATTAATATTACTAGGCTTATTTAAATCAGAAGTTTCTAATTGAAAATCAATGTTTATTTTTGCTCCAGCATATATCCCATTATTCTCTTCACTAATAACTCCTAATCCATCAATAGATAAATCAAAAAGTTTTCCACTTGTTATTAAATTATCTTTAGAACATAATGACACTTTAGCCATTATATCTGGATGTACACGTATAGACTCTCTATTAGTTGCTGGCATGTTTAAAAGGTACGTAAAGTTATTAAGCACTACTGTATTATTTGAAAAATTATTATATACAATATCAGCTTTTACAAATTTATGAAAATTACTATCTTTAAGTATATAAGCTACTCCATCCATCTTCATTGCTATTTCTTGAGTCTGTACAGTTCTAAAGACTATTTCATCATCATCAATATCTACTATAGTTGCTTTATGTTGAACTGGAATACCTTTATACAAATTAAAAAATGTAACTTCGTCACCTTTGTTTTTTATCTTTTTGAAAGTATCAAAAATATTGATTCCTGATGAAAAATTCTTTGCAGTATCGAAATTTATATGTAAAGGATCTGTTCTATTTTTACCATAGATATCTCTTTCAAATCTATTTATGTATTGTGTGATGCATAAAATAATAGTCTGAATATGCATTTTATATTTTATTTGTTTTTTTGAATTTTCTATGTAATTGTCCAAAAGAAAAAACATACTTTTACTAATAAGAAAACCTATCATAATTCCATCTTCAAACATATCTTTAAAAATATCTTTTTCAAATGTACTTAAAAACATATCTGCATTAAAAACGTCTTTGTATACTACTGTAGCAACTTCCTTTAATGTTTCTCTTGAATAAAACTTATCATATGATTCACAAAGATCTACAAAATATTCAACAAAAACAGGTTGAAAATCATCTATGAAAACTGTTGAATCTGATAAAAATTTTTCAATTAGTTCATTTTCTTCCATATTCACTCCTTAATACTACAAGGTAAGATTTCTAATGGGGACATATAATCTCTATCATCACAGTAAAAATAAGTGATGTAAATACTTATTATATCTAAATATTAATTGTATATTAAGTCAAATACATTCTTATTTAATTTTTAAAACAAGTTAGCTATTATTTAATGTTTTTTATGTAGAATACCTATTATGGATAAATCAAAAAGAAAGATATTATTATTAGAAGATGATGAACTATTTGCAAGCACACTATTAGACTATTTAGAAGAATCAAACTTTGATGTAGATGTAGCTAATGATGGAGAAGAAGCTTTAAATAAAAGTTATGAAAATCGTTATGATCTGTATTTGTTTGATATCAATGTTCCAAAATTAAATGGCTGTGAACTACTCAAGCAACTAAGAGACAATGGTATTAAGATACCAACAATTTTTCTAACATCACACAAGGATGATAGTATTTTGAACAAATGCTTTTCAAATGGATGCGACGATTATATTAAAAAACCTTTTAATGTAACTGAATTAATTCTCAGAATCAATGCTGTTCTTCGAAGAACAAGTAGAGTATTAAACAAAGTAAAAATTGCTCCTTCAACCTATTATGATTATAACAGTAGAAAAGTTTTTTGTAACGATGAAGAGATTCCTCTTTCTATGAAAATGTTACAACTACTAGAATTATTTATTGAAAACAATAATAAAACAATAATTAATCAAGAAATTATTGATCGATTATGGAGTAGTTATGAAGAACATAGTGAAGGCTCAATTAGATTATACATTACTAAAATCAGGGCAATAGTAGGAAAAGAAAAAATTCGAAATATCAAAAAAGTAGGATACGCTATATCTAATATAGTATATGATGAATAAAAAAAAATCTTTTCTTATATATAATACAATATTGATAACATTAGTAATGATAGTCAATAACTATTTTATTTTAAATATATATAATTTTAAATTTCATTACTCTTATATTGTAATTCTTCTTATTTGCGTAGGATTATACTTACTACTAAATAAACCATTAATAGATGATATTTTTAATATAGACAATAATTTAAAACAAAAAATTGAAAAAACTATGCATGAGATAAATACACCAGTATCAACAATACAAATCAATAGTAAAATAATATCATCAAAAATAACAGATGAAAAAAACTTGGCAAGATTAAATAAAATAGACAAAGCATGCGAAAACCTAATAAAACTTTATGAAAATATGGAATATTGTATAAAAAAAGAGATAGAAGCAGTAAAAACAGTCTCTTTTGATATAAAAAAATTACTACTTCACAGCATTGAAAAATATCATGACTTACTTATAGAAGAAAACAGAAAAATCGATATTAATATGCAAGTTCAATCTACGCTAGTCTTAACTGATAAGAACGGTTTTGAGATTGCAATAGACAATCTAATTTCAAATGCTATTAAACACAACAAAACAATAACTAAAATTAAAATATATTTGGAAGATGATATACTATATATATCAGATAATGGAGAAGGTATTAAAAGCCAAAATATTTATCAAGTTTTTGATAAATATTTTCAGATAAACAATGAAACAAAGGGTTTTGGTATAGGTTTAAATATCGTTAAAGAATTTTGTGATAAATATAAAATAGATATAAAAATAAACTCATCCACTGAAGGAACAACTTTTAGTTTAAATTTAAAAAACATAATAGATAGAGGTTTTTAATGACAAAAAAAATATTGCTAATATTTACATTTTTTACTATTTTAATACTAGTACTTTTTTCCACATCATCATTTAAGCAAAATATTGTTGTAAAACAGGATAATTTTACTAAAAAACCAATCAAGTTAGTAAAAGATGTATATAAAGACAGATTTTGTAATATGACTATAAGTGATATAAGCTACTCTGCACAAGTTGTCTTACCAAATAACGATACTCTTTTTTTTGATGATATTGGTTGCTTAGTGTTATGGCTTGAAGGACAAAAACAAAAAAATGAAATGATTTTATGGGTATATTCAAAAGATAGATATATCGATGCAAGAAAAGCTTGGTATAGTTTAGATGAGTTTACTCCTATGAGATATGGCTTTGGTGCTTATAGCATAAAGAAAGATGGTTATATAGATTTTGATACAATGAGTCAAAAAATGTTGAATAATGAAACAATGGCTAATCCAAAAACAAGGAAACATATTCTTGGAAACCATTAATTATCTAACAATTATTTCTATTGCATTTATAGGTTCATTTGGACACTGCATTGGTATGTGTGGTGGTATTGTTATAGCATATTCAAGTGCAAAAATAGATGCCAAATGGAATAAAAAACATCAACTTCTCGCTCATCTTTTTTACTCTTTTGGTCGTATCTCAACTTATGTTTTTTATGGAGCACTATTTGGGTTTATTGGAAGTGTCATATCTTTTAGCAATATTGCAAATGGAATACTACTTATAATAGCTGGTTTAGGTATGCTTATAGTAGGTGGATCATTAAGTGGAAAAGTAAAGATACTAAATAAAATAGAACACTCAATTCAAAATAGCAATTGGTACCATCAAAGTTTTAGGGAGTTGTTAAACAGTGAATTTCTGGGAAGTTTTTATATTTTAGGACTTTTAAATGGTTTATTGCCTTGTGGTTTGGTTTACTTTTTTGCTATAACTGCTGCAAGTACAGCAAATATACTTAGTGGTGCTCTTGTTATGTTAATATTTGGCCTTAGTACTATTCCAGCTATGTTTTCACTTGGATTTTTCATAGGTTTTTTTAGACAAACTGCCATAAGAAACAGTTTAATGAAACTAGCTACTATTAGCGTGTTACTTTATGGAGGGTACACTATTTATAATGGCTATGAGTATATTACAAATCCTGATATAACTTTACTTGATTGTCATTAATTACTTACTTTACTATCTGTACATAAACATAATTTATCAAAGCGACTAGTTCTATTTAATACAAAATTAACACTACTATGTGATAATAATTTTATATTCAAAATAAAATTATTTTAAAAGAGAACAATTGGAATTATTTGCTTTTTTTTCTATATTTATCATAGGTCTTTCATATGGAGCCACAGCGTGTATGTTCTCTTGTATGCCATTTTTAAGTCCTTTATTAATAAACAATTCAAATACAACAAGAGAGTCTTTAGAAATTATTCTTCCTTTTAGTATAGGTAGAATTGTCAGTTATTCTCTTTTAGCAATTTTTGCCTATTTGAGCTCCTCTTTAGTAAAAAATATACTTAATGATAATGATATATTTACTACTATTCTTGGAACAAGTACTATATTAATAGGGCTTTTTTTATTTAATAAGAGTCTAAAATCAAAAAAATTATGCAAAAAAAATTTCTCATTTATAAAAAAAACAAAGTTTGACAAATTTGGACTTTTTTTAATTGGTATTACCATATCAATAAACCCATGTGCTCCTATAATGGCACTTTTAGCAGTCACTGTAAACAGTACTAACTTTATAAATGCTTTATTTTTAGGGTTGTTTTTTGGATTAGGTGCTGTATTTTTTTCAATCATTTTTTATGGTTTTATTCTCTCTAAGCTTATAAAAGGCTTGATGTTTCAATTTTCTTCATACAAATTATGGATAGAGCGTTTTGCGGCAATGTTTTTAGTATTAGTTGGACTATCAGTATTAAATGGTATTTTTATATTTTAAAAAGGGATAAGTAGTGGTAAGTTTTATAAAAAGAAGTAAAGAAGATATTTATTCAAAACCTATATCAGGATTTGTATTTAAAAATCAGAAGTTTTTAAAATTTTTGAGAATAACAATTTTTTCTCTATTTGTATATGCTATTTATTTGGGATTTGCAGATAGCAGTAAAGACAATACCTTTACTACAGCTCTTTTTTGGGGTATTTTCTGGTCTTTGTTTATGGTAACAACACTTCCTACATTTGGGCGAATTTTTTGTGGAATTTGTCCTCATGGGTTTATTGGCAAATACATCACAAAACTAGGTTTAAAAAAGACAATGCCAAAATGGTTACAAAATAGGTATATAGGTATTGTTTTGCTTGTTTTTGGTTGGTGGGGAGTGTATTATATGTTTCCAACTCTCTTTAGAACTCCTCAAGGCACTGCAATCTTGTTTGCAACAATGACTTTACTCTCTTTTGTAATTTATTTTTTATACAAAGATATGAGTTATTGTAAGTATATATGCCCTATTGGTACACTCACAAAAGCTTACTCTAAACTATCGTTTACCTGGCTTGGAACTTATAAAAATGCTTGTAACGAATGTAAAACATTTGATTGTGCTAAAGCTTGTTCTTTTGGCTTAAGCCCTTTTAATTTTGATAAGAAAAATTCTATGAGTGATTGCACCTTGTGTATGGATTGTAGTAGTGCTTGTGAAGCTGTAAGTTTTAAGTATAAAAAACCCTCATTCTCACTTTTTTCAAAGTTTAAACCTCTTAAAGCAGAGATTTGGGTCTATATTTTTATTCTTGCTGCTATTCCTATATCTATGTCTTTCCATCACGCAATTGGAAGAAGTAATGCTGCAAACCAAATGATTTGGTCAAAGACAGCAGAATACTTTAGAACATTAGGTGATTTTGGCTCAATTGACTTAATTGGTTTATTTGCTTTTACTTATGCAATGTTATTTACAATTGCAGCTGCCATTATTGGGATGTTTATAGCTTCAAAAATATTAAAAAAAGACTTCAACAGTACCTTTTATAATTTAGGATATTCTTATGCTCCTTTATTTATATTAAGTTCTATTGCACATACATTAGAGATGTTTTTTATAAAAGATTATAAACATATTCTAGAAGGATTTGCTTATGGTTTTGGTTTTTCTATAGACGTATCATCTTTAGCACAAAGAGGAGATGGATGGTTACATGTATTTGGCTTACTCAAGTGGACTGGTATTATATGGGCTTTTATTATCTTATATAAAAGAATGAAAAAATTTGACTCTTCTAAGCTAAGAAAAATTATAGCTTTTCCTTTTGCTGCGTCATTGATTCTTTTTGTTATTGGAATTAACATATATACAGGATATATATTCTCAACCTATGGCAAAGCTTCTAGAGGACATAATCATGGTGGTGGAAAAATATTTCAAAGTGTTTCAAAGGATAAAGCGATACTTTTACAATCTGGAAAAGAGAAAGAATCTTGTTCAGTATGTGGTATGAATCTTCCTATGTTTTATAAAACAAATCATACAGCAAAACATAAAGATAAAACAAAACAATACTGTTCTATACACTGTTTAGTCGAAGATAAGAACATTAAAAAAACACCTTTGTCTGATTTAAAAGTTGTCGATGTAAATAGTCTAAAATTTATTGATGCAACACAGGCATTTTATGTTGTAGGCAGTAGGTTAAAAGGCACAATGAGTGAAGTAAGCAAATATGCATTTTTGGATAAAAAAGAGGCTATAAAATTTTCAAAAAAACATGGTGGTAGCGTATTAAGTTTTCAAGAAGCACAAAAGGTGGCTTTACAAGATTTTACTAATGAGATAGCAAAAAACGTATCAGCTATTGATATTGTTTATTTTACTGACACAAACCCTATGGCAAAAAAAAACAGTAAAAAATCAGGACACATGCATGGAGGAAGTAGAGGAAGAATACCTTCTAAAACGCTGTGGCCTATTTTTAAAGATAAGACAGGGGATATAAGTTGCCTTAAAAATATAAATGCAAATTTATATTTACTAGATACAAATTTAAAAACTTTTAATATTGCTCCATCAAAAGACAAGGGATGTAAAACAGTTAAATTCAAAATGCCATATAACGGATACTATAATCTTTTTTACATTAATAAAACCATAAACAATGATACTCTTTATATATCAACTGCAAAATATGAATACTTACGATTTAACCACAGTTCAGATGCTATTTATGATGAAGAAAAGATGTCAGCTCATAGTATAAAAGAAATTCCTTTTGACATCTTAAGACTTAGAGAAAAAAATGAGACTTTTTACCATCGTTTGTATTCTGGAAACAAGTTAAGAATCAAAACGATACTTCATAATAAGCCAATAGAAAATGCTAGTTTAACTCTCACTACCAAATCAGGATGGTCAAAAACTTTAAAAACCAACAAAGAGGGAATAGCAGTATTTACTCTTTTGAATGACTATTTTCCCAAATGGAATCAGTTTGAAAAAAGACATAAAAACAAGTTTACATTAACTGCTTCATATTCAAGTAACCAAAATGGTAAATATAAAAACAACACATATTCAAATATAAAATATACAACAACCTACCCTTCACTCTATTATCCTGGGACAGATGGTTATAAATCTTACTCTTATGGTCTTACAATAGGGATAGTTACATTTATTCTATCAGGATTTATAATTTATTGGTACAGGAAAAGAAGACAAAAGCCATTTCAAGAGGTAAGTTTTGATGAAAAAAATTAAAGATTTTATTAATAACGGTGATATAAGAAAATTTAGATTTTGGACTCAAATTTTATTTTTTATTATATTTATCTACGGAGGTTTTTTTGCAATTGATTTAGGAACTTCTATCCCTGTATTTTCTTGTGGTTATGATAAAGAAGTTGGAGGAATGTGTTATTTTTTACCGCTACAGCACCAACTTATGAGACCTACTTCTGTTCTTTTTAGTTTAGCAAGTATTTCTGTACTGATAGGTTTTTTAACTTTTTTGTTATGGTTTATGATTTTTAATAAATCATGGTGTGGTTATGCCTGTCCACTAGGCACTATGCAAGATTGGGTTACAAGCCTACGTAAAAAGGTTGGTATACGATACAGCACATATACTCAACCTCAATTTGATAAATTGAAAAAAATAAAATATCTCATGTTAGCTCTTGTTATATTAGCACCGCTCGCAGTAGGTGCAGGTTTGTTAGGTTCTGAATGGAGAACAGCATTTTGTGAAATTTGTCCAGCTAGGATGGTAACGCCTCTTTTTATTGGTGATTTTTCTCAATGGAGTCTAGATTTTTCAACAAAAAGTTCAATGATTCTAACTACCTTGGGATTAAGTATAACAGGACTATTTTTAGTTGGTTCATTTGTAAAAAAAAGATTTTTTTGTTTCTTTTGCCCTATGAGTGCCATGCACTATATTTTTAGTGATATCGCTCTTCTAAAACTTAAGAAAAATGGTCATAAATGCACTAAATGTGGTGATTGTTATAACGTTTGCGATATGCAAATTAAAGATATTGCAGATGATGTGAAAAGTAAAAATATATTAAAAGATGACTGTATGTTTTGTTTAAAATGTATAGCTGCCTGTCCAGAAGAGGATGCTTTACATGTAGATATATTAAACATGAAAGTATTTACTTCAACAAAAACAGGTTTTGCAAAAAGAATGCAGATAAATGAGTGGGAGAAAAAAAATGATAAATGAGTCAACAAAACATAAAATAGAGACACCCAAAGAAAAACAAAATCGCCACAAAGCAATGGAAGCAACTTCTATACTTGTAAAAATGAGAGAAGAGTTTAGTGAACCTCCTAAAGCTATGGATTATTTTTATGATTTACATAAAAAAATTCATTGTGAAAACAGATCTTTGCATGATAATAAAGCAAAAATAGGTACTATGTGTATCCAAGTCCCTTCGGAGATAATATATGCTCTTGATGCAGTGCCAATTAGATTATGTAATGGTTTTTATACTGATGATGATATAGGAAGTGATTTTTTGCCATCAAAGTCATGCCCTTTGGTCAAAGCCACTATTGGTCAATTTGCTTCAAATAACTTTTCTGATAAACCTGATGTAATAGTATCTCCAACAACATGCGATCAAAAGGCAAAATCCGGAGCTATCATAGAGGATATGGGATATAGTGTTTTTGACATGGAGTTTCCTAGATCTAAAGAGAGTGAAGAGAGTAGAGAGTATTGGCGTCGAAGTGTTAGAAAGTTTGCAAAAGAGTTATCTGTTGAGCTAAATAAAAAATTGACTAAAAAAAATTTAAAAGAGGCAATCAAAAAAGTTGGTTATGCCCAAAACATTTATCATAAATTAAATGACTTAAGAAAAAATACCAACTCTCCAATCTTAGGAAAAGATATGTTTTTAGTAACTAATACATTCTTTTTTGATAATATAGATAACTGGATTTCTTCAACAACAGCACTTTTAAAAGAGGTAGAACAACGAGTAATCGATGGCGTGAATGCAGCTCATAAAAGAAGTCCTAGAATAGTTTATACAGGTTCACCTCCTATTTTTCCAAATTTAAAAGTTCCTCTTTTAATTGAACAATCTGATGCTATTATTGTTGCTGATGAGACCTGTTCATCAAATAGATTATTTAATGATATGGTAAGCGTTGATGAATGGTTTTTATATGATATGGTTGATTGTGTTGCAGATAGATATTTAAAAGGGTGTACTTGTCCAATTTTTACAAAAAATGAAGATAGAAAAAGAAGAATAATTGATTTAGTTAAAGAATATAGTGCTGATGGTGTTGTTTATCAAGCATTTGCAGGATGTCAAGTGTATGAGATGGAACAAAGATCCATTTTAAAAGCTATGGAAGATGAAAGTATCCCTATATTATATGTAGAAAGTGATTATTCTCCTAGTCATTTAGGACAACTTACAACAAGAATTGAAGCATTTATAGAATCATTAAAAAACAGAAAGAGAAAAAAGAAATGAAATATTTTGTAGGAATTGATATAGGCTCAACTGCTATTAAAATTGCGATTGTAAATCAAAACAGTCAATTAGTAGGTCATAAAATAAATGCTAGTGGAAGTATGTTTTACAAATATGCAAAGCAGACTTTAACTGATTTGTTAAATGAACTTAATATTGATATAACTGATATAGAATATACTGTAGCAACTGGATATGGAAGAAAACTGTTTAAAGAAGCTGATGAACAAATAAGTGAAATAACAGCTAATGCAATTGGTGCAAAAGCCGCTACAAAAGATATATGTGATATAAAAACTATTATTAACATAGGTGGACAAGACTCAAAAGCTATATCACTTGATAACGAAGGTAATGTTGTAAATTTTGCCATGAACGATAGATGTGCAGCAGGAACAGGAAAGTTTCTAGATGTAGTTGCAATGAATTTAGAACTTGAAGTTGATAAACTTGGGGAATGTCATTTTAACTCAACTGGCACTCCTCTTTCAATAAATAGTACTTGTGCAGTGTTCGCAGAATCTGAAATAATAGGTCTTTTAGGTAATAACCATTGTAAAGAAGATATTGTTGTTGGAGTTCATTACTCTATTGCTAAAAGGATCATTAAACTTGTTAAAAGAGTCGGTATAAAAGATAATATCTATTTTGATGGTGGACCCGCTCTTAATAGTGGGTTAGTGAACTCTATTGAAAATGAGTTGGGGAAAAAAATACTTATTCCTAAATACCCTCAAATAACAACTGCTTTTGGCGCTGGAATATTAGCAATAGAATCTTTTGCATATGAACAAGTATAATTGTTTCAATTTGTCACTTTTTAAAAAACCTTCGTAAATTAAAGCATTTCTTAACATATAATTAACACAAGCTTGTAATAATCTTCCTTATAAAAAAGGAAGGATTGGATAAATGATAAAAATAAAATACGCACTTGTAACAATAGCTTTATTACCTATGTTAGCTTTTTGTGATAGCGTAAACTTGGACACTATAAGTGTAACTGCCACAAAGATAAAAACAGGTACAAAAAGTGTTTCTCAATCAATTGCTGTAGTTGATGAGCAAACAATTGAAGATAAAAACATACTCAATATTAGTGAGGCATTAGAAAACATACCTGGTGTTCAAGCTGAGAGTTCAAGCAATTCTCCAAGTCCAAGGCTTATTATAAGAGGAGCAGGGTTAAAGGCGAGATATGGTGTAAGAGAAATCATGGTAATAAAAGATGGTGTTCCTATGACTGATCCTGATTCTTTTACAAGATTTGATTACATAGATATGCAAGAAGTACAAAGCGTAGAAGTTCAAAAAGGACCTGGTTCAATAAACGCTTCTAATACAACAGGTGGTGTAATTCAACTAATAACAAAATCTGTTTTTGACGAAGACAAAAATAAGATAAAAATTGGTCTTGGCGATGATGGACAAAGAAATCTAAACTTAAAAGTAAGAAAAATGATAGATGATAACGATTTTGCATCCTTTTCATTTTCTCATAGAGCAATAGACAACGACTGGAGAGATAATAATAACTTTGATTCTACTCAAGGTAGTATAAAATATGGTCATATTTTTAATGATGATGCAACTTTAGAAACAGAGTTGGCATATACACAATCAAATTCTCAATTACCTGCAAAAATGACAGTAGAAGAGTTTGAAAAGTTTAAAGAAACAGGAGAACAACATGATACTTCGTATCAATGGCAACATAGTTCACGAGATTCAAAAATTTTATCTTTTAATGCAAAATATGAAAAAGAAGTAGGTAATTGGATATATAAACCAATAGTCTATTTTAATATGTGGGAACATTTTCATCCTGTAACGGGGATGATAAATGAAAGTGATGATAATAAGGTTTTAGGAACAGATTTAGAAGCAAACTATAACCATAAACTATTTAATAATGATGCTTCATTAGTTTTTGGATTTACTGCAAAACAAGACAGAACAAGAGATGCAAAAAAATATTAATACGCAGATTATGAAACAAA
>CBDLTN010000059.1:0-13723 GCA_965306065.1 uncultured Sulfurospirillum sp.
GTACTTACCAATAACATCACCAACTATCCTAGCACACTTTTTATATGGGCTACGTGAACTGATACTCAAATCATTCATAGCATAAAGAATTCTTCTATGTACTGGTTTTAAACCATCTCTAGCATCTGGAAGTGCACGACCTATGATAACACTCATCGAATAATCAAGATAACTAGCTTTGATAGAATCTTCTATCTTTATAGTCTGGATATCTTGGTTACTATCAAAAATATTTTCCATTAAATAACCTCATAAATAAATTTTTTCTATTCTACTCAAACCAACATTAATCCCCAATTAGCTTAAAAGGGGTCAGCCCCCAACTATAAACTTTTTTATGATTTTTGCAACTCCTGTACCGCTTAAACTTATCTGCTTTGCAATTTCACTTTTTGTATAATCATCATTAAATGCTTCAAAAATAGCTTTATTTCTCTCTTCTTTAGTATTTATATCCCTAAAATAGAACTCTAAAGCTTGTTTTTTTGATTGTACTATGTCACCATTATTTTCTTTATACTTTATTTTATGTAATTTATCTACATTTTCTATATCTTTTTGGCTTAAAGGAATATCAAATATATCTAAAAGTACACTTGTATTATAGTCCCTAAGAACAAAAGAGTTTTGTAAAAATAGAGGAACTCCATCTTTAAGTATGGAGTAACTTGCACTATATCTATATTCACCAATTTTTTTACTCATATTGGCTTTTACTGGATTTGATTCAATGTATTTAAAAAGAGTAAATAGATAGTTTTCATCCATAACATACCAAGACTTGAACCTATCTTGCCAAAGATGCCCTACTCTTTTGTACGTATTATTAAAATAGCTTGCATATCGTGAACCTATTTGCCTCATACCAGCCGAAAGATTTTCTTTTTTATTTTCTATTAAGAGATGATAATGATTGTCCATAAGGCAAAAAGAGTGTATATTGAACTTATACTCCTTTGAGACATCATCAAGTATCTCTAAAAACTTTTCTCTATCTTTATCTTTTAAAAATATCCTTTTTTTTGCAACACCTCTATTGTAAACATGATGATACCCACAAATTTCAACTCGTAATCGTCTAGCCATAGTTTACTCCTTTTTGATATTATATCAAAAAGTTTATAGTTGGGGGCTGACCCTTTAAGATAAAATTAGAAAATGAAGTAATTTCTTCCTAGAGCAACAAATAATACACCTGTTATCATGGACAGTAGTATGCTTCTAGTAAAATACATACAAATTGCAATAAAAATAGTTGCAACTGCACCCAACAAACCTTCTTTTAGTATTGAAGGAAATACTAGTGATAAAAGTAAAGTTGCTGGGAGATAATCCAAAAACACCTTTATATTTTCATTTTTTATTAACCTATTAGACAAAAGCAGTCCAGAGATTCTAAGAGTATAAGTTCCTATCGCCACACAGAATATTACAAATAGTGCTGTTAGATTTAAACTATCCATGACATTTTCCTTTTTTAAAAAAATAAGTTGCACTTAATGAACCACATAGAGCTCCAACAACAATATACAATTTTCCTGGAATTAAATATTCACATATTGTTGCACTTAGTATTGTGATAATCCAAGGAAGCAAGTCATCTTTTCCTTTGTACATATTAAATGCTAAAGCACTAAATATAGCAACAAATGCAAAGTCTAATCCATATTTTGAAGGGTCTGTTATAAACTCCCCCAATGTATAACCTAAAATTGTCCCAAAAGACCAAGTAGTCAATATAGACACTCCTCCTCCAAATAAAAATTGTGGTGTTAACTCTTGTGTTTTTAGTCTGTTTATTGTTATTGCCCAATTCTCATCTGCTACTAAATGCATATATTTAAACTTCTCTTTTTTACTGCTAAAATTAAATAATGGGTTCAAAGAAGCTCCAACTAAAAAGTATCTAAGATTTATCATAAGTGCTGCTAAAATTATGCCAATAACATCTAAAGAATTACTCCACATATCTACCATAACAAACTGAGATGAACCAGCAAAAATAAAGAGATTCATCAAAATCAATTCATACAATTCAATCCCTTTTTGTGTGCATAACACTCCTAAAACTGACCCATATGTAAAAACACTAAAACCTATTGGTATATTGGCTATAAAGCCATTTTTAAAATCATTTTTCATATAAGAATTTTATCAGAAATAAAGAAGTAAATCTTGGATTAAGTTGCTATTGAAAAAAACTTTTATATGACCCTGGTGTAATACCTGTAGTAGCTTTAAATCTTCTGTTTAAATGGCTTTGATCATTAAAACCACAGTTATATGCAGTTCGTATCAAAGACTCTCCTTGACGTAAAGATTGTTTTGCTTTTTCTACTCTTTTTAACATTAAATAGGTGTGAGGAGATACATGTGTGTTTTCTTTAAATACTCTAAGAAAGTGATATTTTGATACATCTACCTCTTTTGCAATATCATCTAAAGAGAGATCCTTATGAAAATTGTCATTCATATAATTTTTTGCTCTTTTTATCATTTTATCATGAGAACTTATTAAAAAATTTTCTTTGAAATTTGAATTTAAAGTAAATATTTCTCTTAATATCTCTATAAATCTACACTCAAAATCAAGTTTTGAAATAAAACTATTCTCATCTTGAAATATTAAAAAAGACAGTCTTTGGTATATGTTTTGATTTTCTAAAGTTCTTTTGTTAAAGTAAATGTTATCTAAAGAAGTATAATCATTAAAAATATTTTGTAAAAATGATGGTTTAAAGTATATAGAGTTATATTTATAGCCCTCACCACTATGTGTTTTACAAGCATGAACTTCATCTGGATTTAAAGTCAATATAGTTGATTTACCAAAATCATATGAAAATCCATTTAAAAACGTTTTCATTTGTCCTTCTTGGACTAAAGTGATTGTATACTCTTCATGTATATGTTTATCAAATTCGAAAGTATTAAAATGTCCCTTATATAAAATTATATCTTCTTTTATATTTGGCTTCCAAAATTTTGCATTATGAATTATATTTGTTTCCATAGCCTAGATTATATCATATAAGTCTTTTTTGTATTGGATTAAATTGCTATTTGTTCTTTGTTAAAACTATATAACTATTAATCTTCTTGTACATCTGCTAAAGTTATTGCAAAAAGAACATTAATTTTATTTGCTTTACATGTAGCATTAGCTTCTGTTAATGTGTTGCCAGAAGTAACTAAATCATCTATCAAAACTACATCCAAATTTGATTTACATGTAAGATCAAAATTTCTTTTTTCTTTTTTCCTAATATTTAATTCTTTTCCACTATATCTTATTGTATTTTTTGCCCTTAATTTCCCATATAGAGGCTTTATATAATGTTTTAATTCTTTTGCTATAACCGCACTATGTGAGTATCCAGTCCTTGTATGATCATCTATTGGCAAAGAGTAAACATCTTTACATGTAAAGGTTTTTACTAACGGTAACAATGCATGTTTAGTTAGTTGAGCAAAAATCTTTGCTCCATAGTAAGTATGCTTTGTATGAAGTAAATTTTTTATATCTGAGTATTTATATGATGAGTATACAACCAAACCATTCTCTAAAACTCTTTTAGATGGACTTGGTATAAGTATAGTGTTTAAACAATCTTTACAAAGTGGTTGCCAACTTATGTTAAAACATAGTTGGCAACGCATTTTAGTCTAGTTTCAAAACTGTCAAGAATGCCTCTTGAGGAAGTTGAACTTTTCCTATAGATTTCATTCTTTTCTTACCAGCTTTTTGTTTTTCAAGCAGTTTTCTTTTTCTTGTAATATCACCACCATAACACTTAGCAGTAACATTTTTTCCCATAGATTTAACAGTCTCACGAGCTATTACTTTATTTCCTACACTCGCTTGAATAGCAACTTCAAAAAGTTGTCTAGGAACTATCTCTTTCATAGCTTTTACAAACTCACGTCCGCGACTTACAGCATTTACTTTTGGTACTATAATAGACAGAGCATCCACAACTTCACCAGCAACCAAAACATCAAGCTTTACAAGATCTCCTTCACGATATCCAATCTGGTCATAATCAAAACTTGCATACCCTTTTGTGACTGATTTTAACTTATCATAAAAATCCATAACAATCTCATTCATAGGAAGAGCATACTCTAAAAGAACTCTCTCAGGACTAAGATAATCCATCTTCTCCTGAACACCTCTCTTGTTATTTAGTAAAGTTATAATATTTCCAAGATACTCAGTAGGAGTCAGTATAGTAGCTCTTACATAAGGCTCTTGTATATTTTCCATCTCGTTAACAGGAGGAAGTTGTGAAGGATTTTGTATCTCTATTATTTCTCCATCAGTTCTTTCAACTCTATATGTTACTGTTGGTGCAGTTGCTATTAGATCAAGTCCAAACTCACGCTCCAATCTCTCTTTAACAACTTCCATGTGAAGAAGTCCTAAAAATCCTACACGAAAACCAAAACCAAGAGCAACTGAAGTCTCAGGTTCATAAGAAATACTTGCATCATTTAATTTTAGCTTATCAAGAGCATCCCGTAAATCTTCAAACTTGTCAGTCTCTATCGGATATATTCCTGCAAAAACAAACGACTTTACTTCTTCAAAACCACCAATTGCTTCTGCTGTTTTGTTTTTATTGTCGGTGATTGTATCACCGACTTGCACATCACCTATGTTTTTAAGTCCAAGAACAACAATACCAACTTCACCTGTTTTTATCTTTTTTGTTTTTTCTAAAGCAAGAGGATGGGGATACATAAGATTTAAAACTTCATGTTTTTTCTTAGTTCCCATTACATAAATCTCTTGACCTTTTGTAATCTCTCCATCATAGACTCGCACAAGTGCTAATGCACCAAGATAGTTATCAAACCAGCTATCATAAATAATAGCTTTTGTTGGAGCATTTTCTTCACCCTTTGGAGCTGGAATAGTATCAACGATAGTATCAAGAAGTTCTGTTATGCCAATACCGCTTTTTGCACTTACACTGATTGCATCACTACAATCAAGTCCTATTGTGTGTTCTATCTCATCTTTCACTTTATCAGGATCAGCTGCAGGAAGATCAATTTTGTTTAAAACCGGTATAAGAGGTAAATCATTTTCTAGTGCTATATATACATTTGCTATTGTTTGTGCTTCAACACCTTGTGAAGAGTCTACTATAAGTAAAGCTCCATCACTTGAAGCAAGTGAACGAGATACTTCATAAGAAAAATCAACATGACCTGGAGTATCTATAAGATTTAATATATAAGGAACACCATCTTTAACATATGTAAGTCTTACACTTTGTGCTTTGATTGTAATTCCACGCTCTTTTTCTATATCCATAGTGTCCATCATCTGAGCACCAAGTTCTCTATCACTAACAGCTCCACACTCTTGAATGAGTCTGTCGGCTAAAGTACTCTTACCATGATCGATATGAGCTATTATAGAGAAGTTACGTATGTTTTTTTGTGCCATTAAATAAACAGTCCATTTACACTTTCATTGTGATATACTCTTCTGATTACTTCTGCAAATGTAGGAGCAATACTTAGAACCTTGATTTTTTCACTCTCTTGTTTTAGTGGGATTGAGTCTGTTACTAAAAGCTCATCCAACTCTCCCTCTTCTATTCTTTCATAAGCAGGTCCACTAAGAACTGGGTGAGTACAACATGCCATAACACTTGTGGCACCTTTTGCTTTTAACACTTTTGCAGCTTTTACAATAGTTCCAGCTGTATCAATCATATCATCAACAAGAATTACATCTTTGCCTTCTACATCACCAATGATGTTCATAACTTCTGATTCATTTGCTTTTTCACGACGTTTATCAACAATTACAATATCAACACCAAGCTTTTTAGCAAAGCTTCTTGCACGTGCAACACCACCAATATCTGGACTAGCAATGATAGGATTTTTAAGTCCTTTGTTTTTAATATAATCATGGAATATGATAGAACCATATAGATTATCGACTGGTATATCAAAAAAACCTTGAATTTGACCAGCATGAAGATCGATAGTTACAACTCTGTCAATTCCTGCTGTTTCCATCATGTTTGCTACAAGTTTAGCTGTAATTGGAACTCTTGGAGCTGCTTTTCTATCTTGTCTAGCATAACCAAAATAAGGTACGATTGCAGTAATAGAACTAGCTGAACTACGTCTTAGAGCATCTGTTAAGATTAAAAGCTCCATAAGGTTTACGTTAGCTGGAGCACATGTTGGTTGGATTATAAATACATCTTTTCCTCTAACACTTTCACTGATTTGTACACTGATTTCACCATCACTAAAACGTTTAATTGTCGCTTCAGATAGAGGTAAAGATAGATATTTAGCCACTTTTTTTGAAAATTCTGGATTAGCTGTTCCAGTAAAGACTTTATAGCCTCTCATGATAAGGTTCCTTTGGGAGTAATTACGCGCATTGTACTAAAAAAGGACTTAAAAAGATATTTCACCAAAACATTAACAGAGCATTAACATTGCTATGTAATACTTTTAATCAATTTTATATTTAGGAGAAAGTCATGGTTGCTTTACGTCGTTTTACATCTTTATGTATTACATTTTCATTTTTAGTTATGACATATACAGGTGTTATGTTGTTCATTGTGCCACAAGGAAAGATTGCTTATTGGACAAACTGGGAGTTATTTGGTTTATCAAAAACACAATATGGCTCTTTACATGTGACGTTTATGGTACTTTTTTTAGTTGGAATGGTACTTCATCTGTATCTAAACTGGAAACCATTAATGCAATATCTAAAAAATAAAAAAAGAGAGTTTTCTTTATTCACAAAAGAGTTTTTTCTAGCTTTTGGCTTTACCTTAATATTCATATTAGGAACTCTATATGAAATTACTCCATTTAAAACATTTTTAGATTTTCAAGATGACATAAAAGCAAGTTGGGAAGAGGATGGTGGTGTTCCTCCTTATGGTCATGCTGAGTTATCTAGCCTTAAATCTATTTGTAAAAGAACTGATATTGATTTAAATAAAGCTGTTTCTACATTAAATAGTAAAGGTTTTGTTGGCGTCAGTGCAAACAAAAAAATAGGTCAAATTGCAGTTGAAAATGGACTTGCCCCTAGTGATGTATATAACATTATAGATATAGAAGAAAACGAAATTGTAGAAGAAGTAGTAACTACTAAAAAAAGTAGTGCAGATACAATCAGTATTAAGATGCCTAAAAAAGGTAGTGGACTAGGAAGATTAACTCTTATAGAAGTTAGTAAAAAATATGGTCTAAATATAAGTAAGGCACTGAGTATTATAAATCAAAATATTCCACAAGCTAATCAAAATAGCAAGATGAAAAATATAGCAGAAGAGTTAGGAACAACTCCTATTGAACTTTTTGAAATGTTAATTTAGTTAAAAATAAAGAGAAGGTAAAAATACCTTCTCTACTCTTTTTCTTCTCTTTTGGGTATAGTTACCCACATCTCTTCTATATAATTATGATGTTTTTCTAACTTTTCATGATTATTTTTACTTCTTTTATGATTTGAAATTATACGTTCATGGTGCTCACCTAATTTTTCATGATGTTCACCCAGTTTTTCACGATTTTTATGTGCTCTCTCTTTATTTTTGTTTATTCTTTCATGATGATCACTAAGCATCTTTTTATTAGCATCTATCAAATCTTGCATTTTATTCATCTTTTTTTCATACTTATATATGATTATATACATTGCAACTACTACCACACATAATATTATCCATGTAAATGCTTCCATACTAGACTCCTTTTTTTGCTAATCTTTTTTTACGTTTGATTTGTACCCAACCTAAAAGGAAAACGGCAATAAAAACAGGAATAAGAACAATTTGTTTAGGCAATCTATCTCTTTCTAGCTTAACAGATTCTACAATCCAGCCACTATCAACTCCGGCTTTTTTTATTGCTTCTACTTGTTTATTACTTCCTGGAAGAACCATAGCTACTTCCATAGGACCAAACATATCATCTAGTTGAAGTCCTGTTTCATTTACCCTTTCTTTTCCCGTTTTTCCATCTGCTAAAGGTAGTGAAAAAGTATATTTACGCTCAACTCCTTCAAGAGTTTCTCCGCTTACAACAAACTGTAGTCTATCCCCTGCTTGCATTTTATCAGCAACTTTAAATATTTCTTTTCCTGGAAGATTTTCAAAAGGAGGCTCAATCCTGTCCCAAACATATCCTGGTCTAAACATTAAAAATGTCAGAGCTAAAAGTAAAATAGTTTCAGGCCATCTATTTTTAGTAAACCAATAACCTTGTGTAGCAGCTGCAAAAAGTAACATTCCTACTACAGCAGTTACAACAGTAACGATAAAATCAAAAGCATTATCAACACCTATCATTAAAAGCTGTGTATTAAATATAAACATAAATGGTAATAGTGCTGTACGAATATCATATGTAAAGCCTTGGATACCTGTTCTTATTGGATCGCCTTTTGAAATAGCGGCTGCAGCAAATGCAGCAAGTCCAACAGGTGGCGTATCATCAGCCAAAATACCAAAGTAAAACACAAACATATGCGCAGCAATTAGTGGTATTGCTATATCATTTGCAGCTCCCAAACTCACAATCACTGGAGCCATAAGAGATGATACAACAATATAGTTTGCTGTTGTTGGAAGTCCCATACCAAGAATCAAACTTATTATGGCTGTTAAAAGTAAAATCAAAAAGATATTTCCACCTGAAACAGTTTCAACTAAGCCAATAACAACTTGTCCAATACCTGTTAGAGTAACTGTACCAACAATAATACCAGCAACTGCCGTAGCAACACCAATACCAATCATATTTTTAGCACCATTAATCAAACCAATTTCTAAATCTGCAAAACCCTCTTTAAGACGGTGAAATATCTCCTTTTCACCTCTGAAAAAATCCATCATCGGTTTTTGAGTTAAAACAATAAAAATCATAAATATTGCTGCCCAAAATGCTGAAAGGTCTGGAGAAAGTCTCTCTACGGTCAATAACCAAACTAAAACTATAACAGGAAGAAGATAATGAAGTCCTGCTTTTACTGTAGGTCCAACAGGAGGAAGTTCAACTATATCTTCATGACTTAAATCTGGTACTTTTGAAGAGTAGTAAACAAGCCCAACATAGGAGACTGCTATTATAGTTAAAATAACACTAAACGTATGTTCACCTGCAGCTGATTTTATAAATGCTATTATAGGAGGTAAAACCCAAGTTAAAAACCCAAGTACAATAACCACACTCAAAACTCCTATCATTTTACCCATTTTGTTCATTTTATGAGGACGTGGCATACCTTTCATGCCTGCCTTCATAGCTTCTAGATGAACAATATAAACCAAAGCAATATAAGATATAACAGCTGGTAGAAATGCATGTTTTATTATTTCAACAAAAGGAATACCTACATATTCAACCATCAAAAAAGCAGCTGCTCCCATAATAGGGGGTGTTAGTTGACCATTTGTTGAGGAGGCTACTTCAATAGCTCCTGCTTTTTCATTTGAAAACCCTACTTTTTTCATAAGAGGAATCGTAAAAGTTCCTGTTGTAACAACATTGGCTATAGATGAGCCTGAAATCATACCGGTCATTGCTGAACTTACAACAGCAGCTTTTGCAGGACCTCCACGAAAATGGCCCATCAATGAGAAAGCAACACGTATAAAATAGTTTCCCGCTCCAGCTTGTTCTAAGAGTGCTCCAAAAAGAACAAACAAAAAAACCATTGTTGCAGAAACTCCAATAGCAATACCAAAAGCACCCTCTGTTGTAATCCACATATGTGATACAATCTTATTTATAGATGCCCCACCATAATCACCTGCACCAAAATATGCATACGTAAGTGCCAGTGTTGCTACAACCATAAGAGGTGGTCCAAGTGAACGTCTAGTGGCTTCAAGTAATAAAACTATACCAATAATACTTGTAATCAAATCTAATTGATTTGGAACACCTAACCTCATTTCAAAAGCATTTGAATCCCATACTTGCCCGTATATAAGATATGCGATTGATAATATTAACAATATACCCATAATCCAATCAGTAATAGGTATATACTTCTTAGGTGATGATTTAAAAGGCAGATAACTCAAATATGCTAAAAAACCTGCAAATATTAAGTGTATACGCTTAACAACATCAGCATTCATCCATGGAGTAAACTCAAGAACTAATGGTGATGAAACGTATAATTGAAAAAGTGACCAAGCTAAAGCAAGATAAAGTATAAACTTTGCTAAATAGGGATTAGAAGGGGTACGCCCGCCAGATTCGGCTTCTATGACCATATCCTGGGCTGATTTTTCTTCTTTCATAACTCCTCCTTACAATAAAACATATAATTAAACCCCTTTTTAATGTAGAGACTTAAATATATATTTTACAGCAAAGTCACTAAGACCCTGCTGTAAATTGTTTTATTGTCTTATTTAATAAGCCCAGCTTCTTTATAGTATTTAATTGCACCAGCATGAAGTGGAGCAGAGTTACCATTATTTACCATATCCATTTTTGTAAGATTAGCAAAAGCAGGGTGAAGTTTTTTGAAAGACTCGAAGTTTTCAAATACAGATTTAACTACTGCGTAGATAACTTTTTCTGAAACTTTAGCAGAAGTTACAAAAGTTGCAGCAACACCAAATGTTTTAGTATCTTTATCATTTCCTCTATACATACCAGCTGGCACTGTTGTATATTTATAATAGTCATTATCAGCAACAATTTTATCGATAACTGGATCTGCTACGTTTACAATAACACTATCACAAGTAGTAGTAGCTTCTTTTATAGCTCCTGAAGGATGTCCTACAACATAAAGCATAGCATCAAGTTTGTTATCACAAAGTGCTTTTGATTGTTCACTTGCTTTAAGCTCACCAGCTAATTTAAATACTGATTTATCCCAGCCTTTAGCTTTCATAACCATTTCCATTGTACTACGACTACCAGAACCTGGATTTCCTATATTTACTCTTTTACCTTTTAAATCATTAAAATCTTTAATTCCACTATCTGCACGAGCAACTACAGTAAATGGCTCACCGTGGATTGAAAAAATTGATCTTAAATCTTTAAAAGCACCTTTATCTTTAAATTTTGCAGTTCCATTATATGCATGATATTGCCAGTCTGATTGAGCAACACCCATATCAAGTTCACCAGCTCTAATAGTATTGATATTATAAACAGAGCCACCAGTTGACTCAACAGAACATCTTACACCGTGCTCTTTTTTACCTTTATTTACTAAACGACAGATTGAACCGCCTGTTGGATAATAAACTCCTGTAACTCCACCAGTTCCGATAGTTACAAAATCTGTTGCCATCAATGGCATTGATAATGCTCCTGCTAAAGCAATAGTTGCTAATTTCTTAGTCATAAAAACTCCTTTTAAAATTTGTTATTACCAATTTAACGTCTTTCACCTTACTAGTGTCAAAATAGTTTCAAAAAAAATACAGTTTTTTTTAAACTGTTACATAATGAAACTAATATAATTAAACATAATTATAATCAATAATTTTTCTCTAAATAAATTATTTAAATAAAATTTAAATTGCTTTAAGATAATATTGTCGACAATAAACTATAAATTGTCGACAAGGAAATTTATGTCAAACTTAATAAAACAACCATTAAAAGAAAAAATCATAGACCATATATATAATTCTATCGTCAATGAAGAGTATACAGGGGGCTCTCAAGTAAAAGAGGTACACCTTGCAGAAAAACTTAAAGTAAGTCGAGCTCCTATACGTGAAGCTCTTTTAGAACTTGTCTCTCTTGGTGTTTTGGAACAAATTGCTAGAAAGGGTGTATTTGTTAAAGAGATAACTTCAAAAGATATATATGATACATATGAATCAAAAGGTATTATAGAAGGGTTTTTAGCCACTGAATTTGCTCTTCATGCAACCCCAAAAGATATAGACACACTTTCTTTACATGTAGAACAGATGAATGATTTAAATAGTGATAAAAAAAAGGTAGTAAAAGTTGGAGAAGATTTTCATAAACTAACACTAAAGTATGCAAAAAATAGCATATTTTTAGACACTCTAGAAAAAATCAATAAAAAATCTCAACTACTTTTTTACAAAAACTGGTCGAAACTTTACTCTCAAACGGAAGTACAAGAAAGACATCAAAAAATAGTTAATGCGATTATCTCAAAAAACAAAAAAACAGTAGAAGACGTAATAAGAGAACACTATTTTGAAACAGGAACAAAAATAATCCTGCTAAGGGAGGTAAAATGAAAGAACCTGATGTTATATTTACTAATTTTGAGTATGACAAAAAACTGCACTACTTTTTGTTTATTAGTGAACTAAAAGCATATGGAATTGGTCATTTTTTTAAAGAAGCACTATCTAAAGTTCTTGGTATTTCCAAAGACACGATAGAGTTTATTTCAATTGCACCTGATGTATTTGAACAATACAATTATGATAACCTCATCATTATAAATGAGCTTAAAGAGAAACAAAACAAAAGAAAAAGTCATGATGAGTTTATTAGTGACATATCTAATAGTACCTATATACATTCTGTAATAGACAGTATTTTATCTAACCAAGATGAACTTTTTATCTATATGTTTGAATCAAGCCCTTTTATGACTCTTGATAAAAGAGACGGTGTTGTTTTAATAGGTCCTAAAAGTGATATAGTCACAACATTAAACAACAAAATATCTCTTTATAAGATATTTTCAGATCTTGTCCCAATGGCAAACTATAGCATTACCCACTCTTATGATGAACTTATACAAAGTTCACAAAAATTGATGCAAAGAAGTGGAAACCCTCTGTTTATCTCTCTTGAACAAAGTGCAGCTGGAGCAAACAGTATCATAGCTTATTCATTAAATGATATACAAAAAAAGTTTAGCGAAAACACAAATGATACTTTTTTAGTTACAGAATTTATATCTCATACGTGTGACCCTACTACTCTTGGGGTTGTTATAAATGAAGATGATATATATGTAGGTGGTGTTGCTGATCAAAGGATAGATGGAACAAGATTCAAAGGCTCTACCTTTCCTTCTAAAATGTCAAATGAGATTCAAGAAGAGATTATAAGGCAAACTAGAGTAGTGGGTAAAAAAATGGCAGAGCTTGGTTACAGAGGTATCTTTGGCTGTGATTATATAGTTACCGATAAAAATGAAGTATTTTTTATCGAGACAAATCCAAGAAAACAAGGAACTACGATGGAATTTTGCTGTGCTTTAAAAACTGCACTTCCTCTGGGAGCTCCAAACCTTCCTGAGATTGAATTTTATGCAGTAACAGAAAGCAGACGTCCCCCACGTTTAAAAGAGCCTGATTTTTTTAAAACTGATATATATTGGAGTTCTTACAACTATAAAATCGATAACAAGCTTACAACACACAGCTACCTTCCACAACAACGTGGTGAGATTGAGATGTTCCAAAGTGTAGCTAAAAACAAAATAAACAAGGAGTTTATGATACTCGAACATATAGGACAAGATTTTTTCGTAAATGAAGGCTCATTTTTGGGTCGAGTTATTGCTACAGGCAAAAGCTACAAAGATGTTGAAGATGGTATTGAAATGGGTAGACGTATGATAAATTATACAATAAAGACGTATATCGATGAAGATTTTACCTTAGAAGAGAAGTGTTATAGTTGTCCATACTATGCAACTTCACAATAAATATAATAAATTAAAAGGATAATAGATGGAATG
>CBDLTN010000060.1:0-13659 GCA_965306065.1 uncultured Sulfurospirillum sp.
GTATTATAATACCGTTTTTGCAATCCGCCAAAAGCATAAAAACAACAAACTGCTAAGCCTAGATCTACTCTGATTAATCAGTAACTAATTCGTGTTGGGCTTCTCTACAATGCACTTTTAATTTATTATAACTATTAAAATTTAATATTTTAAATAACTGATGCAATTCATAAGGTACCTTATTAATGAATATAGAAATTATCACAACTTCCAATGAGAAGTTAAAAGAAAGTGGATTTGGAAGTCTAAAGTCTTGCAACAATGTATTAGAATCTATTACAAAAATGGGACACAATGTAAGACTAAATATATGCTCAAATAAAGAAGATTTAGAAAAGGTTGTCAAAAGAAAACCTGACTTAGTTTTATTAGCTGTAAAATATTTATCCTTAAATCATACAAAAGATATTTGGTTAAGTGATTATTTTGATAAACATTTCATCAACTATTCTGCCTCGTCAAGAGAAACATTAGAATTTGACTCCAATAAAGTTCTTGCTAAACTTCATTTAAAAAACAAAGGTATCAAAATAGCAGAGTATTTCACTGCCACTCCAGGTGAATATAAATCTGTTGAAGAATTACCAATTTCATTTCCACTTTTTTTAAAACCCATTGATGCTGCAAATGGAAATGGTATTGATGATTTATCTTTTGTGACAAATTTTATAGATTATGAAAGCAAAGTATTATCATTGCATAATACATTTGGAGAACCTGTATTAGTTGAAGAATATTTAGATGGTAAAGAATTTACCGTTGCAGTTGTGCAAACACAAGAAGAGGGTCTTATTATTTCTCCCATTGAAATAATACCCAAGCCATCTAAAAATGGAATTAGAATTTTAGGACATAAAGCAAAAACAGAAGACACTGAAGAGCTTAAAAAAGTGATTGATATTCCTTTGAAAATAAAACTTATAAAACTTGTATCAGATGTATTTAAAGAATTAAATATAAGAGACTATGGAAGAATAGATATAAAAACCAATAAAGCAGGTGAATGCTTCTTTATGGAGGCAAATTTAGTTCCTGGAATGACAAAAGGTTCCAGTTATTATCCAAAGGCTCATGAAATTGAAAACAATTTAAGCTATGATGAAGTCGTTGGATTGATGGTATCAAAAGGATTAAGCCGAGTTACTTCAGTAACACCATTGTGTCAAAATATTTCAGTGCATAATGATACGATTGTATCTTCTGCATAAGTATTTAAATTATTATTCTTATCTACTTAAAATGTAATATATTAGTTAATGAAAAACTAGTAGTAACTATTTTTCATTAAGCCTAATATTTAGTGTCAATTTTAACTTGCTGTTGATGCTTCTAAACTCACCACTTCTTTTAGACAGAGATAAGTTTGCATTTTAATTATGATGAGCAACTAACATGAGATATACCAGCAATTTCAAAGAATTCGAGTTAATGCAAAATATTTCAGGCTGAAACCTCAAGTAAACTTTGGTACTATAGATGGTAAAAGAGGCTTAGAAGATTTTTTAAATGAAAAAAGAATAATTTAGCCTGAAATATTTTGCATTAGGTCAAATATTGATATAATACTGCTCTAAATTGAGGGAGTATTTATGAAAGATAAAACTATAGTAGGTAGCATAGAATTGGTCGGTATTCCTGCCTTTGGTTTACATGATATTGATGCAAAAATTGATACTGGTGCTGATTCAAATGCTCTTCATTGTGATAATATATTTATAGATGATAACAATAATGTTCATTTTCAATTATTAGATGATGTTCATCCTTCTTATCATGATAAAAAAATCAAATTACCAGTTTATAAAATAAAAAAGGTAAAAAGTTCAAATGGTGAAGTTCAAAATAGAGCATCTATAAAAATAAAAATTATTTTTTTCAATGAAGAATATGAAACTGTTATTTCTCTTACGGATAGATCAAGCATGAAGTACCCCATGCTTATAGGAAAAAATTTTTTATTAAATAATTTTTTAGTAGATGTATCTAAAGAATATTTGTCAAAAGAGATGAGAGGAGTTTAAATGAGATTATATATATTATCAAGAAATCCTAATTTATATTCAACAAAAAGATTAGTAGAAGCTGCAGAGTTAAAAGGTTGGGAAGTAAGAATAATTGATTATTTAAAATGTTCTATAGAAATTATGAAAGGTGAATTAAAAATTAATTATTTAGGGGAAGAATTACCTATTCCTGATGCTATTATCCCAAGAATTGGAGCTAGTAGAACTTTTTATGGTACAGCTATGGTTAGACACTTTGAAATGATGGATGTATTTACAGTTTCCGGTAGTTTAGCTATTAAAAGAAGTAGAGATAAATTAAGAAGTTTACAAATATTATCAAAGCATGGTGTAGATATGCCAAAAACTGTATTTGCATCAAATAAATCAAATTCTAAAGATGTTATTGAACTAAGTGGTGGAGCCCCATTAGTTTTAAAAATACTTGAAGGGACACAAGGAGTAGGCGTTGTTCTAGTAGATAGCGAAAAAGCAGCAAAATCAGTACTTGACGCTTTTTATGGTATGGATGTAAATTTACTTGTTCAGGAGTTTATAGAAGAAGCTGATGGGACTGATATAAGAGTTTTCATTGTAGGAAATGAAGTTGTTGGAGCTATGAAAAGACAAGGTGCTGAAGGTGATTTCAGATCAAATCTTCATCAAGGTGGAAATGCCACTTCTTACAAGTTAAGTAGAAAAGAAAAAAACACTGCACTAGCAGCTGCAAAAGCCATGGGATTAGGAATATGTGGAGTTGATATGATTCCGTCATCTCGTGGGCCTTTGGTTATGGAAGTAAACTCTTCTCCAGGACTTGAAGGTATAGAAAAATCTACTGAGATTAATATTGCAGGAAAAATAATGGATTATATTGATAAAAATGTGACTCTTCATGATGGTACGCCTAATAAAAAACCCAAACTTAAAAAAGATAAAATAGGTGCATAATAATGCCTGATAAAAAATTGCTTATTGGTAATGTCGAGATTAAAAAAGGTACAACTAATTTCATTGGTATTGATTTACCAGACTTATATCAAACTCCTGCTAAACTTCCTGTAAGAGTCATTAGTGGAAAAAAAGAAGGTCCGATTGTTTTTATTAGTGCAGTTATTCATGGAGATGAACTAAATGGTATTGAAATTATAAGAAGATTTAGAAAACTAAGCATTCTAAAAAGACTAAAAGGTACTGTTGTTATAGTACCAGTAGTAAATGTATACGGATTAATGACTCTTTCAAGATATTTACCAGACAGAAGAGATTTAAATAGGGCTTTTCCTGGCAGTTCAAAAGGTTCATTGGCTGGAAGAATTGCAAAGATATTTTTTGACGAGATAGTTAGTAAATGTGACTTTGGTATCGACTTGCACACCGCAGCTATCCATAAGTCCAACTTGCCTCAGATAAGAACAAATATTGATAATGAATTTACTTTAAATATGGCAAAAGCTTTTGAAGCTCCTGTAATTCTTCACTCTGAACTAAGAGATGGTTCTTTGAGATTTTTAGGAGATGAAAAAGGAATACCTATTCTTTTGTATGAAGCAGGAGAAGCATTAAGATTTGATGAAAAATCTATAAGAATTGGTGTTAAAGGAATTGTAAATATACTAAGAGCGAATGACATGTTACCAAAGTCAACAAAAAAAGGTAAGAAAATACCGATAATTACACGCACTAGCCATTGGGTTCGTTCAATAGAAAGTGGTATTATTAGAACAATAAAAGCTCTTGGTGATACGGTAAAAGAAAATGAAATAATTGCTTATATAGATGAAGCAGTTGGAGATGATATTTATGAAATAAAATCTCCATTTGATGGAATAATTATTGGAAAAACTGAAATACCATTAGTTCAAGCAGGCGATGCTATTTTTCATATTGCAAAGTTCAAAAACTTGGAGAGTGCAGAAAATAAAATGGAATATTTTAATGAGGATGCGATTGAAGAGAGTGAATTTTCAGAACTGAAACATGAAGATATAATAGAGTAAAGGATAAAATTTGATAGACCAAAATATAATTTTAACACTCGTGTTGGTTGTTTCAACATTTATTGTACTAAATGGTTTAAAATATTTTTTAAAGAAGATAGGAAATTCAAAAAAAGTATCACAAAAACGAATTTACTATGTAGCTAAAAGCATAAGTATTCTTATAATCATTTTATCACTGTTTTTTCTTGCCCTTATATGGAGTGTAAGTTTAAGTGGTTTATTGGTCTTTGCTTCATCGATATTTGCAGTAATTGGTGTAGCCCTGTTTGCGCAATGGTCAATATTAAGTAATCTAACATCAAGCATAATTATATTTTTCTCTTTTCCTTCAAGGATTGGTGACTATATCAGAATTGTAGATGGAGATAACTCAATAGAGGGTAAAATCATTGAAATAGAATTATTTCATATAAGGATATTGGATAAGGATGAAAATATAGTTATCTATCCAAATAATCTATTTATGCAAAGACCTATTATAAAGATGAAAAATCCTATAAAAAAGAAATATGATGAACGATATAAAGATTGATAATCATCAACTATTTTCAATTTCAGACTTTTGCTCAAACCACGATGTATTTTAATTAATATTTTATCGGAGAAAAACTCCTCCATCTAAACAATTAGTTGTGTTTGGAATTTTGATCTTTTTGTATTTTTTGTGAGTAAAAAGATAAGCTAAATGAGTTTTCAAACTCTTATAAGCAGTAACTAATCTGGAATGTGTAAATGTTTCTTCTCCAGTAATTGGATTTATAGTTTTCTCATTGATAAAATTTTCATATTTATCATGCCAGTTATCTAGTTTTATAGTAAATTTAACGTCACTAGTTCTAGTTAATGTTGAAACGATTTTCTTTAGTTCTTGACTTGCTTCTAACTTAGGATATTTGGTTATATAACGCTATATAATACTTTTCTTATGAAAGTGACACATTTCAGAGAAAGTTTTCTACGAAACCGCTATTCGCTACTTTTGTATAGGATAATTTTCAAATAACCTATATAAGCCTATCTTACCGTCTATAGTGATAGATTTTATTTTGTAGTTGAGAGTGTCTTCTTTTTGATTGAAATTTCTTCTTACAAACATTGCATTATATTTTTGAATCTCTCTTATTTTACATATCTTTTTTGTTTTATTTGAATTACATTTTGGACAAATTTTAGAGCTTTTTTATAATCCATTGTAAATAATCCTTTGTTTATTACCAATATACAATACTTTCAAGTACTTTTTAGCCCTCTCATTTTTTTCATCGTATACTTAAATGTGCAAAGATTTAATAGTAATAAATAAGTTAAACTATTAGAGCACAATATACAAAGGACGATAAAAAACATTTTTTTCATGGTTAAAAAACGTAAAGATATACAACGAGCTACATTTCTAGAAACTATCTGACACA
The DNA here is from genome assembly GCA_965306065.1 of uncultured Sulfurospirillum sp. Classification (GTDB taxonomy): domain Bacteria; phylum Campylobacterota; class Campylobacteria; order Campylobacterales; family Sulfurospirillaceae; genus Sulfurospirillum_A. The sequence continues at coordinate 5,419 of CBDLTN010000060.1, forward strand.
GCGTGATACAGTGGTTAAAAAATCTCTGTTGAAGTATTGTATTTTGGAGGTTAAAATAAATGGCTCCGGATGCTGGATTCGAACCAGCGACCAAGTGATTAACAGTCACCTACTCTACCGCTGAGCTAATCCGGAACACGTTTAATGAGGACGAAATTATAGTAAAAAATTTTGGGAATGTCAAGGGTTTTTTTATAAATTATGAAAGTTTATAAAAATTCACACCTGCTACGTCTTTTACACATAAAAAATCATCTTCCACAAGTTGATTTAAAAGCTCTTTACTTCTCTTTGAAAAGCTTATATTTACATCATCAAAACTCTGTGGTCTTTTATCTATCATGTTAAGAATCTCATCTTTAGTAAAATCTCGTTTCTCTTCACTATAGTCGCGTTTATATGCCAAACTAATAGGAAGTGAACTTAAGATACTTGCTAACTCTTTTAATCTTGTTATACTTACACTTTTTACATCATAGGCTGGCGGTCTATCTACTGTACTTATGTCTATCCTATCAGGTTTTATATCTTTTAAAACATCCCTTAAAGCTTCAAACTCACTCTCTTTGTCATTGATACCTTCTACTACTAAAATCTCTAAAACAAGCTCTTTATCATATATCTTTCTAAACTCTTTTATTCCCTCTATAATATCTTTTACATGTAAACCCTTTAAAGGTCTGTCTATCTTCTTAAAGCAACGCTCTGTAGCACAGTCTAATGAGAGTTTTACTATATCTATATCTTTAAGTATCTCTCTTATTTCTTTACATGTAACAGTTGCTCCATTTGAGAGTATCAACAGTTTAGAATTATTTTTAATTTCATGTAACTTTTGAACCAACTCTTTCATATAAGGATATAGTGTTGGCTCACCATTGGCAGTAAGAGTTATCACATCTATATCTTTATGCTTTTTAAGAGCTTCTTGTACGTTTATTACAATCTCTTCAACTGAAGGAGGGTTTTGTATCGTATCTACTGGTTTTGCACCTTTAAGCTCACAGTAGATACAATCAAAATTACACTGCTTTTGTGCAGGGCTTAAATCGATACCCAATGACTGACCAAATCGTCTAGATGTCACTGGGCCAAAAATGATAGAGTTTGAATATCCCATCTATTTTTTAGATACTCTTTGACACTCACTAACAAAGTGCTTTGCATTTTCTACTGGAACGTCTGGAAGGATTCCATGACCAAGATTAAAAATATGTCTTTTTCCACCCATGATTTCTTGGATAGATTCTACACACTCTGTCGTTTGCTCTTTTGAGTAAAGACGGCAAGGCTCCATATTCCCTTGAAGTACATATTTATCGCCAAGTTTTTCTTTTGCCAGTGCCATAGGTGTTCCCCAATCTACACCAAATACATCAAAATTTCCATACACTTTATCTAAAAATGCAGGTATCCCTTTAGGAAACATAATTACTGGGATATGAGGGTATTTTTCTTTAAGATACTCAGCAATTTCTACCATGTATTTCCAAGAAAATTCATCATATAAACTAGGTTCAATGGCAGCTGCCCATGAGTCAAAAATCTGTACTACATCTACACCAGCTTGAATTTGTTTTTCCATATAGAGTTTAACTACTTGGGTTACTTTTTTTAGTATATTGTGAAGTAGCACTGGGTTAGAATACATAATCTTTTTACAAAGATTATATGTTTTTGTTCCTTGCCCTTCTATCATATAAGTCGCAAGTGTCCAAGGAGCTCCAGTAAACCCTATAAGTGCAATCTCATCACCACGTTCATCAAGCTGTTTTCTTAAAAGCTCTATCGTCTCATAAACATAAGTAAGCTTACTTGCAGCCTCTTCACCACCTATAAGTCTATCAAGGTCTTCTTGTTTTTCTATAGGATCACTAAACTTTGGTCCTTCACCTTTGACAAAAGATAAATCCATGCCCATTTCATCAGGGATTACCAAAATATCACTAAAGAGTATAGCCGCATCAACACCTACAATATCCAATGGCTGAATAGTAACTTCTGCCGCTTTTGCTGGGTCATGACACAGTTCCAAAAAACTTCCAGCATCTGCTCTTACTTTCATATACTCTGGAAGATACCGTCCTGCTTGTCTCATCATCCATACAGGAGTATGTGAAGTCTCTTTACCAAAACACGCATCTACAAAAATCTTACTCATTTACTTTCCAACCTTATTTAAAAAATATAATCCAATGGCAAGTCCCATAATAGAACCTGCAAAATACAACATCTCTAATGCACCATCATAACTAGTGTGTAAAACTCTTTGAAAAAAGTTAACGACCAAAACCATCATTATAACTTTTGCTATCTTATCTTTTAACTGATCTAGTGAAGTTATATGAAGTACTTTTGTCTCTCCACCTTTTTTAATCTCTTCTATATCAGATATAAATAATTCATATATACCAAAACTAAAAATATAAAGCACTATTCCTATTAGATATAGATCAATAGCACCTATAATGTCACTAATGATATCAGCATGAAAATTTTCAGGATGATATCCAGCAAAAAAATATTTATATGTCATAATCAACACTTTGTATATATCTGCACTTGCGACTATAAATAAAAGTATTGCCCCAATGATGCCAAATATAACAGCAAAAATGGTTATAAGTCTACTTGACCAAAGTGTTTTTGCAAACATTCTTTGACTATCCTTCCATCTCAATCCATTTTTGTGCAATACGAACAGAGTTTGTTGCAGCACCAACTCTAAGCTGATCTGCTACACACCATAAGTGAAGTACGTTGTCCCTACTTATATCTTTTCTAATACGTCCTACAAAAGTCTCATCTGTATCACTTGCTACTGTTGGCATTGGATACTCATTCTTACTTGGATCGTCCATAACTGTAACATTTGGTGCATCTTTCAGTGCTTGAATCGCTTTTTCAACACTTATGTCATTTTCAAAATGAATAGTTATAGATTCACTATGACTTCTGATAACTGGAACTCTAACACAAGTAGCACTAACTTCTATGTTTTTACCAAGTATTTTTTGAGTCTCATTTACCATCTTCATCTCTTCTTTAGTGTAGTCATTTTCCATGAAAACATCGATATGAGGAATTACATTTAACGCAATTTGATGTTGGAATACTTTTGATTCACCTTCACCAAGTTTAAAAGCAAAAAAGTCTTGCATTTGAGATACTAGCTCTTCCATACCAGCTTTTCCTGCTCCACTTACAGCTTGATAAGTACTCACATCTACTCTTTTTATATCAAATGCATCGTCTAATGGTTTTAGAACTTGAACCATCTGAATAGTTGAACAGTTTGGATTTGCAATGATTCCTGTGTTTTTCCATCCACTTATATCATCTGGGTTACACTCAGGAACTACTAAAGGAACATCAGCTTCCATTCTAAAATGACTTGTATTATCTATAACAACTGCTCCAGCTTCTGCTGCAAACTTTGCATAGTGAGCAGATATAGAACCTCCTGCACTAAAAAAAGCTATCTCTACATCTTTCTCTTCAAAAACACCTTCAGTCAATTCTAAAACTTTATAGTGCTTATTTCTATACTCAATATCAACTCCAGCACTTCTACTTGAAGCTAGTGGGATCAGATTATTGATTGGAAAATCCAACTCTTCCAAAACTCTAAATAACTCTTCACCTACTGCACCTGTTGCACCAACTATTGCTACGTTATATTTTCTCATAACTCTTCCTCTAAACTGTATTTTTTTATTTTTTTATCTAATGATGATATACTCATACCCAATATCTTTGAAGCTTCTTTTGTATCACTATTGACACTTTGTAGCACCTCTTTTATCAACTCTTTTTCCATACTGTCTATACTTTTTGTTTTATTTGTATTTCGACTATCTAAAAAAAGGTCATCTAAACTAATAACGTTATTATCGCTTAAAATCGCTGCTCTTTCAACGACCGAAATCAATTCTCGTATATTTCCTGGCCAATTGTAACTATTTAGCTCACTTAGTGCCTCTTTTGAGAACTCTAACTCTTCTAAATCGTATTTTTTACATACATCTTTCAAAATATGATTTGCAATTGGTTCGATCTCTTCTCTTCTTTCTCTTAATGGAGGTATCTGAACTGGAATTGTATTTAACCTGTAATACAAATCTTCTCTAAATTCACTCTTTTCTATAGATTGATGTATATCGGCATTAGTTGCACTTACTATACGAACATCTATCCCAATCTCTTTAGTTCCACCTACTCTAGTTATAACCCTCTCTTGAAGAACTCTTAAAAGTTTTGCTTGAAGAGAAACCGGCATTTCAGCTATCTCATCTAAAAACAGTGTTCCACCGTGAGCTATCTCAAAATGCCCTTTTTTTGAAGCAGTTGCATCAGTAAATGCACCTTTTTCATATCCAAAAAGCTCACTCTCTAAAAGGTTATCAGGAATTGCCGCCATATTGATAGCGATAAACTTTTCTTTAACTCTTGGAGAATTTTTATGTACATAATTTGCAAACAGCTCTTTTCCAACACCACTCTCACCCATAAGTAACACAGAAGCATCAGTTCTAGCTGCTTTTTTAGAGAGTTTAAGTACCTTATCTAGTGCTGGTGAAGTAGCTATAAAATCTCCATCAACTTTTTTACTTTGTGCCTTTGGTATAGTTTTTATTTTTTTGCTTATTTTTACCTGTCTTTTTATAGCATCAACCAAAGTATCAACTTCAAAAGGTTTGGTTAAAAAATCTTTTACACCAAGTCTTACTGACTCAATAGCACGATTAAGTGTAGCGTTACCGGTGATAACTATAATGTCATACTTTCCATCAAGCTCTTTTATAAACTCTATACCATCCATTTGAGGCATGTTTATATCAGTAACTATCAAGTCCACATTACTGTCTATTTTTTTTAGTGCATCTATTGCACTCTTGTATGTTTTAACCGAAAACTCTTTATACTCTGCTAGAGCAAATTCAAGAGATTTTCTCATATTTATATCGTCTTCAACGATTACAATATTCATGCTTTACCTAAAATTTATTTTATGGTTTTTATGTTAGCAAAATCGTCTTTAAAATCTACTGTGAATTTTGTAGGGATTATTGTAAGTACTGTTCTATCAATCACACCTTTTGTTTCAATAAGAGTGTGATTTGTTATCTTTGTACTCATGGGATAGAAGCATTCTAAAAGTTTACCAAAATTTTCATTTAAAAAATGCTCTTTTGATTGGTACTGTTTTTTTACAATATCTAATTTACACAAAAGCTTATACTCTTGTTTGTCATCTATTTGCATTTGAGGAGAGATATTCCTCTCCTCAAATACAATAATTTTATTTTCAGTAGCTATTTTGTATGAAAACCAAAAGTTTTCAATGGCAAAAAGATTACATGTAAAGAGAATTAGTAAGCAAAAATTTCTTGCCACCTAGCACCATTCATCTTTAATTCCATTCTTATTACAAAAAGACCATCTTTAAAAGTATGCTCAGTTATAGTTGCATCTTTTACAAGACCATTTACTTGAGAAACTATTCTAGAGTCATAAAGTGCTGCATTTTTTATAGTATCTTTTGCATTGATTTGAACACCATAAAGCTTTTCAGCCATCTGGCGATACGCATCTGCAACTGCTGCACGCTTTGCTAAAGCCATAGCTTGAGCAGGTGAAACAGTGTTTTGAGGAGCAATTCCTTCACCATTTACCGCAAATACTCTATCAGGGTTGTTATTTAGGTATAAAAACTTCTCTTCTTGAAGAATCTTTTTTATATCTTCTTTATCTACTTTTTGAACAATAACCTTTGGTTCTTGTTTTTTTACTTCTACTTCTGGTTGCATTGAAGCACATCCAGAAAATAACAACAACATTCCTAGCCCAATAAATAGGGTGATAATCCATCTATTCATAACATACCTTTTTGTCAATTTGTTATACTAAAGCAATAGTTGTTCCATTTAACAATTTTTTGAGAAGGAATTTAATTCCTTCTCAATTCATTGCATTAACAATAAAGTACTTATTTAAGGTGTCTTTAATCAATCAGTGTTGAATCTTCACCATTTTCTTCAATCTCTTCTGGTTCTTTTTTTGGACAAGTTGCTATACTTTTTACTACATCTTTTCCTGAAGTACTAACTACTATAACACCACTTGTATTTCTTCCAGCTTTTCTTATTGATTGCATATCGACTCTTATCATTTTACCCGCATCAGTTAGAGCCATCATATCTTTCGTTTCATCTACCATTAGACAACCAACAACATTTTTACCTGTTTTTGGTGTCATTTTCATAGCAATTACACCAGACCCGCCACGATTTGTTAGACGATACTCACCAGCTTCAGTTCTCTTACCAATTCCTTTTTCACTAACAACAAGTATCTCTTGTTCATCATTACAAATGATATTTGCATCAACTACTTCATCACCTTCAAGTTTGAACTTGATTCCTCTAACACCTCTTGTGTTTCTTCCTTGATCACGAGTTTTATCTATATCAAACTTAATACACTGAGAAAGTTTAGTCATCATAAATAGTTGTTTTATACTCTGATCTGCTATTTTAGCTGTAATTATACTATCATCATCATCTAGGTTTATAGCTTTTACACCATTACTTCTTATATTTGAGAATTCACCTAAATTTGTTCTTTTTACAATACCATTTTTAGTAAAAAATACTAAAGATTTATCTTCACTAAAATCTGTTGTAGGAATGATTGATTGTATTTGCTCATCTGCTTCAAGTTTGAGTAGGTTTACTACTGCTTTTCCTTTTGCAGTTCTGCTTCCCTCTGGTATACGGTAAACTTTCAACCAGTGAAGTTGTCCACGATCAGTTACAAAAAGGAGTGTATCGTGAGTATTACATGTAAAGAATCTTTCTATAAAGTCATCCTCATAAACAGTTACTGCTGTTTTACCTTTTCCACCACGTTTTTGTTTCTCATAAGATTTTAACGGAACTCTTTTGATATATCCACGATGAGTAATAGTAACAACTGCTGGCTCATTTGGAATCAAATCTTCCATATCTATATCATCATAATCATCTTCAATCATAGTAACACGAGGAGATTTAAATTTGTCTTGAATCTCTATTAATTCTTCTTTGATAATTGCACTTAAAAGTGTCTCACTCTTTAAAATCGCACTCAATCTTTCTATCTCTTCATGAAGAGCTTTTAACTCATTCTCAATTTTTTCTCTCTCTAAACCTGTAAGACGGTTTAATTTCATATCAAGAATTGCACCAGCTTGAACATCACTTAGTCCAAACTTCTCTATTAGTCCTTCTCTAGCTGCTTTTGTATCTTCACTACCTTTGATAAGTTCGATAATTGCATCTATATTATCAAGTGCAATTTTCAGACCTTCTAAGATATGAGCTTTTGCTTTTGCTTTTTCAAGTTCAAATATTGTTCTTCTAATAATTACAGTTTTCCTATGGTTTAAGAAAAGTTTAAGTAGTTCAAGAAGTTTAAATACTTTTGGTTCTTTGTTCTCAATAGCAAGTAAAATCACACCAAAAGTAACTTCAAGATTTGTTGATTTGTAAAGGTTATTTAGTACTATCTCGCTCATAGCATCACGCTTAAGCTCGATTACTACTCTAATACCTTCTCTATCAGACTCATCTCTAAGTTCACTGATTCCTTCTACTTGTTTCTCTTTTACAAGATTTGCTATCTGCTCTATAAGACGAGATTTATTTACTTGGTAAGGAAGTTCGTCTATGATAATTATATCTTTACTTCCTTTTTTCTCCATATGGATTTTAGCTCTTATTTTGATTCTTCCACGTCCTGTAGAATAAGCATCTAAAATACCTTTTTTACCAAAGATAATACCTTTTGTAGGAAAATCTGGACCTTTAATATACTCCATCATTTCATCAAGTTCGATTGCTGGATTCTCAATCATAGCCAAAAGACCAGGGATAAGCTCATCCAAACAATGAGGAGGGATATTTGTAGCCATACCAACAGCAATACCACTTGAACCATTTAGTAGTAAATTTGGAACACGAGAAGGTAAAACATCAGGCTCATGCATACTATCATCGTAGTTTGGTGTAAAATCAACAGTATCTTTATCAATATCTCTTAGAAGTTCTTCTGAAAGTGAAGTCATACGTGCTTCTGTATATCTCATTGCCGCTGCATTATCACCATCTATAGAACCAAAGTTTCCTTGACCATCAACAGATGGAATACGCATTGCAAAAGGCTGTGCCATACGAACAAGTGCGTCATACACTGCAGTAT
>CBDLTN010000061.1:0-13598 GCA_965306065.1 uncultured Sulfurospirillum sp.
ATATATGGTAATGCATAACCATTTGAAACCATCACTTCACCAAATGTAGGCCTAAGCTCTACATGTAAACCTTTAGGCAACGTTAATTTACAAATAGGATTTTTACTTCTTGTAAGACCAAGTATCTCATAGTTATAAACTTGTCCTACTTTTAAAAGACTTTTTGCATACTCGTGCGATAACTCTCCTGCTTTTAAAAACTCTTCTTTAGAAAAAGCACACTTTTTCATCTCTCTTTTTAATTTAGAATTTAATTTTACTTCAGGAGTATCTATCTCTCCCATATGGCATATGACATTAGTTTCTTTAGATTTTAAAACAACAGTATCACCATCAACTATATGTACAAGTTTACCACTCTGACTAAAAAGTAAAAAAGGCAAACAAATTAGAACAATAAACTTATACATTTTAATCCTTTTATGAAAGTTTTTTAGCTCTTTGGTATGAAGCTTCCATAGCTTTTATAAAACTATCTCTTACTCCACCCTCTTCTAGTTTCGTTAAACCTGCTATCGTTGTTCCATTTGGTGATGTTACTTTGTCTTTTAATATTGCAGGGTGTTCATCTTGTAAAACTTCTCCAACTCCTTCAAATAGTTGAGCAATATATTTATACGTTATCTCTCTTTTAAGTCCAAGATTAACAGCCCCATCACTCAAAGCTTCAGCAACAAGAGCTATCCATGCTGGTGCACTTCCTGCAAGTCCTGTTGCAATATCAAGTTCGTTTTCACTATTGAGCCAAAAGCATTTGCCTATTGAGTTTAGTATTTGAATTGCATCATCTTTTAAATCTTCATCTCCACATAAAGAAGTAGCTGATTTTTGAACAAGTGCAGCCATATTTGGCATAGCTCTTACATAAGAATCTGAATCTAACTTCGATTTTAATCTCTCTAACGTAACTCCTGCTAAAATAGATATAACACCTTTAGCTTTTCCTTCTACTTCTAAAAAGTATAAAGATTGTGGTTTAATAGCTAAAATAACTATGAAGCCATCAAGTTTTGGTATAGAATTAACTACCTTTATACTTGGATACTCTTTTTTTAGATCATCCGCTCTTTTTTTATCTGCTTCTACTACAGTTATATCATGAATATATAAGCCTTTAAGCATCGCCCCACCCATGTTTCCTGCACCAATTAAAAGTAACTTCATTGTAAATTTCCTATTTTTTTGACATGAAGTTATTATATCAAAATTTAAAGTTATTTAGCTCTAAAAATCTTTCTCAAAAGTAACATATCAATAGTACTTTAATAAAAGTACTAGATATTATTGACATTTAAATATTCTAAACGATAGAATAAATCAATATCACTAGAAGGAGTTTAGGATGAATGCTTATGAATATGCAATGAAGATTGAAAAAGAAGGTGAAGTTTTTTATAGAAAACTTGCCAAAGAAGCGGAACAGGAAGGACTTAGTAAGATATTTACGATGCTTGCTAATGAAGAAGTTAAACATTACAAAACATTTGAAAAGCTATCAAAAAATCCAGATACGATAATGGCTCCAAAAATGGAAGTATTTAAAGAAGCAAGAGAATTTTTTAGTGAAATGCATAAAGATTCAGTGGCTTATTGTTTTAGCGACCAACAGATAGATTTTTACAGAAGAGCTATAAAAACTGAAGAAAAAGCATATGAGATGTATCTAGATAAAGCCAATGAAATCACTAATATTCAACACAAAGAAATTTTTCTAAAAATTGCAGATGAAGAGTTAAAACATAAAGAGTTACTGGAAAATATTTTAGAATATGTAGAAAAGCCATCAGAGTGGCTAGAAAATGCAGAATTTCGAAATATTGGTGCTTAAATAGGTAGGTGATTTATTCACCTACCTACTTTCTTTACTCTTGTATACAAATCTCCTCTTTTCTTACATGTAAAACTGTCTGATATATAACTATAGAAATTACAATAGTTGTGATTGTAATCATCACGTATGAAAGTATTAAAAGTAAAAAGTCTCCCGTATAATGCTGCATAACCATTGAGGCTATGGCCATAGCAGCAAGAGGAAAAACAAATGCCCACCAAGATATAAAAAACTTTATTTTTACAAAATTTTTATACATAAAAGCAACTAATAAAGTAAAAAACAGTGCTAAATTAAACATAATCATAGAAAAGCCATCTATCTCTCCAAACATCTTATAATAAGCTATAAAACCAACTGCAGGAGGTGCTATGAGTATAAACATAGTAGGCATAAACTTAATGGCAAGTTGGTTATGAAAGATTATTCGATTGAGTAAAATCGCAAAAAGTATAATCCAAAAGAAAATTCCTACACTAAAAAAGTACATAAGTATACCATGACTTGCAAATCCAACTCCTCCAACGGGAACTAAAACATTACCTACTATAGGAATGAACCATGCAGGGTTTGAGTGATTTAGCTCCTGATTGTGATTTATCCAAAAAGAGAGTGTATGCATTGTAAGATAAAAATGCAGTAGTGCTCCAGGATACCAAAAACAAGCAGATATAACGGGATAATGTTCTTTAAAAACAATAGCTAACATCAACATAGAAATAGAAATTGCCGCAAAGAAATTCACTCTAACTGGATGAGAAAACTCTTTTTTTGTCATCAATCCATATTTAAAATATTTTGTTATATATATTAAACTTACAAGAAAAAATACAACTGTTGTAATAGTCATTAACGCTGTACCAATAAGATGAGAAAATCCTAAGAAATATGCGGCTTTTTGATACATTATAGTTAAACCACTCATACCCATAACTATCGCAAACATCATAATGGGAAAATGTTTTAATCTATTTTTTTCACACACAATATTTTCTTCCATAAAAAACTCCTATATTTTTTATAAGAATACATTCTTTTTGAACATATGTCAATAAATTAAAATGGTTTTTTTGCTATTATATAAAAAAGGAATTTTATGGGAAGAAATAAAATAGACAGAGAGTGCTCATTTAAACCTCACTACACAAAATTTGTACCAACTACAGATAAACAAGTAGGAGTGATGGAATTAAACAGTGATGAAATGGAAGCCATATTTTTGATGGACTATCAAGGTGTATATCAAGAAGAAGCTGCAAATGCTATGAATATTTCTAGACCTACACTTTCACGAATAGTAAAAAGTGCAAGAAAAAAAATAGCTACAGCTCTTATACAAGGTTTTGAGATAAATATAGTAGATAATAAAGATAAATTCATTGTTGCACTAAGTGTTGAAACCAAAGGAGATTTTTCCAATATAGCAAACAGAAATCCTTTAATAGCATTAGTTCATTTAAAGAATAAAAAAATTGTAGAAATAAACTATATAAATAACCCTATTACATCAAAAGAGATAAAACCATCTAAAGTCTTACCTTCTTTACTCAAAGAAAAGCATGTCCATTACTGGATATCTACTCATGTAGGAGAAGGACTAAAAAATTCACTTTTATCAAAAGGTATATTTGTAAAAGAGATAGATAAAATAGAGTCAATAGACGATATAACTAAGCTTTTTTGTTAATTACATCTTGCCAAAAAACATATCAAGTCTTATATAAAGTCTATAATTTGGATCAAAATCATGTGTTTTATGAAAATTTATGCCAGGACTTACTTCATAAAAAAGCCATTTTCTATAAATATTTTGCCTAAAAGTTAAAGTTGTTACGTAGTTATTAATTCCTTCATAGCGCTCTTTTTCTTTTGTCACTTCATTGGTTATATACTGATATTTTGTATTACCATATATACCTTGGCTTAGTTGTAATCCTGTTCTGCTTTGAGGAGTCCAAAAAATACTAGCAACACTGTTATAGTCCATACCGCTACCCTTAGAAGATGTACCTCTACCAAACTCTAATCTAAATTTAACTCTATCTATAAGCTCAGTATCAAGATACAATTTTGTATTTTCTTTAAATTCATCTTTTGTTGAATATTCTATATTTTGAACAGGTTCTATCAACCATAAATCCGTCTGTTTAGTGTATGAAAATCGTGTCCTTACATAAGGATAGAGACTTCTTATACCTAAAGAGTACTTTGTTTCAATACTGTCTTTAAATTGTGTTACGTAGCTTATACCAATCTCTGGTTTTCCTTCACCATACTCTTTTTTATCTGTTATATCATTTAGGTTATCTTGGTTAAATCCACTTAAATATAATTTTAGATTTTTTCTACTTTTATTAAGTGCAAGTCTGGCACTTAATTTAACATTGAACTCATTATTATCTAATGAGTTCACACTATAATCACTACTCAATCTAAGAAAAGATTCTTTCGTATCTTCTATATATTTTTCATTTTGAAATAGTGCATCAACACTCTCAGGATTAAGCTCTTTTGAGCTACTTCCCTTAGTCTGTAGATTTGTTTCATTGTTTTCGCTACCAATACTCTTTGTGTATTGTATAGTATCAGTAGCAATATCATCAGCTAGTTTTGATATATCTTCTATGGTTTCAGATATGTATTTATGCGTAGTATCAATAAAAGTATCGTGGTCATTATCTCCATGAAGTCCAAACAGATATGTAAATGGTATTACTAATAACAACAAACGAAACATGATATTTCCTTATTTATATAAGTATTATAATATAACATAGTAAATATACCAAAATAGTTACGATAAAGTACCTTATGTATCAGATTTTATGTGCCCTTTGATATAATGTTTTTTATACTCTTAGCTACATATTCTATATCTTTTTTGGTTACGTAATAGTGTGTTAAAACTCTATACTGTTGTTCATCCGCATATAAACCTATGCTAATTTTAATTCCTTTATCAAGTAGCTTTTTTTGAAAATCTTCACTTTTAATTACTTTTTTTGATATTTGGAAAAAAAGCATATTTATATTAAGTTTATCTTTATGCAAAGTAATCTGAGGAATTTTTTCTAAAAGTTGTGCTAAATATTTTGCATTTTTATTATCATCATTTGTTCTATCTAATAAATTTTCTAATGCATATATAGCTGGTGCTGCTATTACCCCAACTTGTCTTAGTCCTCCACCCATTAGTTTTCTATACCTTTTTGCCTTTTGTATAAATTTTTCACTTCCTACAAGTAAAGAACCTATTGGCGCACAAAGACCTTTTGATAAACATATGCTTACGCTATCTACGCAACTTGCCAGTTGTTTATAATCTACATTTAAAGCATTCGATGCATTAAAATATCTAGCTCCATCAAGGTGAATAGGAATATTTTTTTCTTTAGCCACATTTTGTATTTCTTCCATGTTTTTCAAACTTATAAGAGTTCCATTTGAACGAGCATTTTCAAGGCATATTAATCCAGTATCAGGAAAATGAACGTCTTCACTTCTTATCATATTTTTAATCATAATGGGTTCAATGTATCCTTCTTTTGTACTAAAGTTTCTTGTTTGTACTCCAGATAAAACAGCAGCCCCACCAGCTTCATATAGCAAAATGTGAGATCCATCATCTAAAAGAATTTCATCTCCTCTTTTTGTATGCGTCATGATAGCTAACTGATTTCCAAATGTTCCACTTGGTACAAATAATGCAGCTTCTTTACCTAATATTTTTGAAATTAATTCTTCTAGTTTTATAACTGTAGGATCATCCCCATAAACATCATCACCAACAATGGCTGAAGCCATAAGTTCTCTCATCTCTTTAGTTGGTGGTGTAATAGTATCACTTCTTAAATCTATCAATTATATTTCCTTTTTTGTTAATTTTATAGTGTAGTTTTACAAACCTAACCATCTTCTTGTTTGATTAGGTGATGAAACATCTCTTTGTAATTCTTGTGATATTTTTGATATTCTATTTACCATTTCTTCATTTGTAGCTAACTTATTTTTATTTATATCATAATATATATTATCTTCAATTCCAACTCTTACATTTCCACCTGCTGAAATCGCTGCCATATTTATTGGTAGCTGAAAACTTCCTATTCCTCCAGCTGACCATGTTGAGTTTGTAGGTAAAGAGTTATAAAGATGCGAAAGTTCTAATATATTTGCAGATGCTGTATTAATATTTCCCAAGATAAAATTAAAATACTTTTCACCACCAATAATATTATGTCGCTCTAAATATTTTGCAATATTAATCATCCCTGTATCAAATACTTCAAGTTCCGGTTTTATATTTTTTTCCTTCATCAAAATAGCTAACCGTTGAATCATTTCTAAACTATTTACACTAGCTCCATTCAAAAAGTTTAAAGAACCAAGAGTTAAACTAGCCATATCAGGTTTTGCTTTTCCCTCAAGATGTAGTACTTCTGAGCGCTGTTCAAATGATGTAAAATCTCTTCCTGAAGTACTTACGCAACATATAAGTTCTGGCCTCTCTCTTCTTATACCCAAAATAACTTGTTCATAGTATTTAGTTTTATATGTAGGTTTACCATTTTGATCTCTTACATGTAAATGAACTATACTTGCTCCAGCATCGCAAACCTTTATAGCATCTTCTATTATTTCATCTACACTGATTGGAACAAATGGTGTAAGATTTTTTGTAGGTATCATACCAGTTAATGCAACATTTATTATAAGAGGAGAATATGGTTTTAAAGGATAAGAGTCATTTTCATATATATATAGTTTTTTATTTTTTTGTTTTTCTTCTTTTTTATCAAAATATTCATCTAAATCCATTTCTAAAGTGGTCCAATAATTGATATCTTTCACCCCAAAAATACATGTCTTTTTTAACTTTCCAACTTCATAATAATTAAAATTCTTTTTATACCATAAAACTGTATCAGCTCTATCTGTATTCGTTATAACTTTTTTGACTCCAAGTCCATACATAACTTCAAGTCTTTTCTCTTGTAAAGCATGTCCTATTTTAAAACCTTGATACTCTGGATACACTGCTAACAACAAGGTGCTTCCTATTTTTTTTGAACGCATTTTATATCCACAAACACCTACTATTTGATTATTGTTCTTTGCAACAAAAAAGCAAGATAGATCTAATTTTTCTACTTCAGAAGATGGAACATAGTGCATGTTCCATAATTTCAAAATTTTATATATATCATCTATATCCCTCGAAGCTGCTTTTTCTATTTTAAAATTCACTTCAACCTCTCTTTAATCATAGTACAAATAGCATTTTTTATCTCTTCTATTTTTAAATTCCAAATACTATCTTTACTAACACTTCTATTTGGTACTAAAATATTCATATTAGCATTTATCTCAAAAATCAATATATCAAAGTTATCGTCTATATAACAATCTATTCCAAAGTAATCTAACCCTAAACGAGAATGAATCTGCTTTATTTGATTTTCAATATGAGGCTTTAAGTATGTGTCAAAAGAGTTTAATATCTTTAACTCTTCTTGCTTATATCCAATATTGTGCTCCATAAATTCTCTCGAGCTCACATGAACCATCCAAAATTTATCAAAAAGAACATGCCTTATATAAACTTTTCCATCAACTACAGCCAATCTATATTTTTTATAAACATTATTTGTTTTGTAATCTACATACTGCGTTATATAATATTCTCTGCCATCTAATGCAAACTGATAAAATACTTCATCATTTTCTAATTCATTAATTATTGCTGTGCCAACTCCACCATGTTCTCCAGTAACTCTAAATATCACAGGAAGATGAAACTTATTAGTCTTTATAGCATTATATATATCTTGTGGCTTTTTGGGGTTAATTTTTACTGTTTTAGGAACATATACTTTATCTATATCTTGTAAATTTTTGTATACGTTATCTCTTGAGCATTTTTTTACATTTTCAGATAAATTGAAAATCTTTATCTTATCATTTACTTTATATGCTATGTTTGTTACTTTTTGCAGTGTAGTTTTGTGAGTATCTGAATCTGAAATTTGATTAAATATAGCATCTATTCCATTTAGATTAAGCTTTTGTCCATCTAATATATCTAAAATTCTATGAGTATAGTTAAAATCATCCACTTCTAAATGACTATATACGTTGCAACTACCATTTGTTTGTATACTAAATGCTCCATTTATATCAACTGAATTCATATAAACGCTATTTTTATCAGGAACTCCATCTAAGAAAAGTATTTTTTTTTTCAAATTTTAACCTTATATTTACATATTAAAAAAAAAGATAGTGAACAGATTATTCTGTTCACTATCTTTTTTAGAATTTATAGTTAAACTTAGCAGAAACTACATGATTGAAATATTCACTTCCTCTACCATCTAAATCATACTTCATATCTAAATATAAATTTTGTTTTAACTTCTTTGCAAGTCCAATTCCTGCTTTATAAATAAGTGCTTCATTTTCTATACCTCTAGTACTAAATGCAACTCCTCCACCTTGAAAACTTGAATTAACTGTTTGTGCTTCATTGTTAAAATCATAACTCAATGCTAAATTTGAGATTAGTTTTGTACAGCTGTCTATCTCATAATAAAAATCACTTTCAATACCCAATACAAAAGAATCTGAATTAAAACTTTTCACATCTAAGTTAAGTGCTCCTGCTCCATTCTCTGAGTAACTAGGATTTTTATAGTATGTATATGAAGTAACTATAGCAGGCTTTACATTAAAGAAATCATTTATCGCTATATCTCTTGTTGCTTTTAATTGTATGTAAAAACTTTTAGCATCAAAATCTGCATTTGCTGTTGCTATGCCTGTAATAACTCTTGACGTATCTGTTTTTTGAATACCAAAACTTGCTTGATAAAATAAGTTTGTTTTATCATCTATAATTGGATTGCTTCCATAACCTGTAACGTTAAATACATCTAAATCACTCTCTTGATTTATGCTATTTGTTTGCACATCAGCTTTTGTATAAAAAAATGCAATACCCGCTCTATAGCCTGTTTTATACTCTGCGTCTATACCAAAACCAAGACCAAAAGTATCTGCACTAAAACCACTTATTCCATCTATATCGTCTTGTTTAGTATATCCACCAAAAGGTTTAAACCACATATTTTTATCACTAAAAGCTATATCACCTGAGCCAAATCCTCTAACACTTGATTGTCTTGCTTGTACGACCGTACTCATTGTGTTTACTAGTTGTGTTCCCACCATTGACATTTGTGATGTAGTTGTTGGAGTAACTTGAGCTACTGCATTGGTTACTGCCTCATTTGTTGGTAGTGTGTTTAAGTATGTTATGAAAGTTCCTATTTCACCACTTCCACCTACACCTAAAGTATCAAGTACTACGGCAGCTTGACCAAATTGTGGATTTTCTCCTACTGCAATCACAGCATCTTCTATAGTTGCACCTTGTGTAGCATTTAAATCAAGTGTATTTCCATCTTTTATAGCTGTAAAGTTTAATAAAGCTGAATTATCTGTGATATTTAGACTTGATGCATTTACATCCAAAGTACCTGCACTTATAATATCTGAAAGTTGAGAGCCAGCAGATGCAAATGCTCTTATATCGCCATCTGTTCCACTCACATCAACATCTATAGTACTTCCATCTGCTAAGGTTACTGTTCCTGTTACACTAAGTTTAGAATGAGTTACAGCTGCTGCTCCTGTTATAGTAGCATCCACACTTAAAATAGCACTTGAAGTTTGATTAAAGTCTCCACCTATGCGTGAGGTTACATCGTCTTTTAGATTAATAGTGCCCCTATTTGTTGCAAGACCTGTTGAATCAATATCTATATTACCATTTATAATACCATCTGTATCATTTAAAAATGTACCTGTAGAACCATTTATATTAACAGCTCTGTCTTCTTTGTTAATAACATTTATTATTCCATTGTTTACTACATTTCCTTGATTGACACTTACATCTATACCTCTACCATATCCTGGTGTTACAGGAGTTACTGTTATGTTTCCATCGTTTCTTATAGTAGCTGCTGCAACATTTGTAGAGACTTTTATACCATATGCTATTCCTGTTACATTTGTTGTTTCTGTTTCTATATTCCCATCATTAACAATGGTATCATGATTATTTGTTACTTCAATACCATAAGCAGAACTTTCTGAAGTAACTGTAATTGATCCTGTACTTCTAATAGTTCCAGAGTTCCCATCATTTATATGTATACCCTTATAATTACTAGTAATTGCTCCATTATTAACAATACTTCCACTACTATCTACTGTATGAATACCATAAGCATTATCATCACTTAATGAAGTAACAGATATAGTTCCATTGTTTTCTATTGTATTTGTATTATGTGAAACTTTAATACCATATGATGTGCTATTAGCATCTACTGTAATTGTACCATTGTCTCCAACAGTTATTATCCCTGCTTGATTGCTACCAACATAAATACCAACACCACTTTCTCCATTTAGATTTATAGAGCCATTGTTTGTAACTGTTCCACTATTATCTGAATTAATATATATTCCATCCGCACTTGATTTTCCTGTTCCAGTTGTTATTATTTCTACGTTTCCATCATTTATAATTTTTCCAGCATTATTTGATATAGACATAGCCATTCCTGCTTCTCCATCACCTGAACGGTTAGAAGTAATAGTACCTTGGTTTGTAACATTTTGGTCAACTGCTATTTGATTATTTGTTCTGATAACATAATAATTGTTTGTAATATTTAAATCACCATTGGCAGTGACTAAAACGCTTTGAATATTACCATCAAATAATATAGCTGTCGTATTGCTATCATCTATAATGATATCATCTGGTATCATTATAGCTTGTGAAGTTGTTGATCCTATACCTAAAACTAAAGCACTCACAACAAGAGAAATCTTCCCACCTTTTAAAATACGAAATCTACACTTACAGTCGGTTCTTTGCTTAAACATTCACTTCTCCTCAAGATTAATTTTAAATATTAACAAATATAGAGTAAAATAGTGATTAAACCCTATTTAGCATGGTTGTTAAACCAGGAACCATACTTTTTTAGAAACATTATGTTACTAGATATCAATGTTTTTAATTGATTTTTTATATATGAACTTACCTCAGTATCATTTATTATAGAAATTGTTTTTTGATTTAGATTTTCATAGTAACGTATATTTTCTTCGATAATATACTTTTCAATAGCTTGCAAAATAGGCAATCTTACTTCTGCACTAGAGTCAATTTGTAATTCATGCAATATCAAATGTATAACGTGCCTTAGAGCAAGAGGTAAATACTTATTTGGTATAGCAAGCTTACTTACTACAATTTTTTTATTATCAATTTTTTCAATTTTTGGTATTAGATTTTTTATAGGTAACAAAACTTTTGAAACATCTTCATCTGAAAATTTTCTAAAACCAAAATTTTCTATTTCTATAGTTATTCCATTACTAAGAGGTATTTTCATAGGAATTGAAAATAAAACTGGAGAAGATATATCACTAAAACCATAATATATAAGTGTTTCAAGAGAATCATAATAGTTATAACAAACATATAACTGACTACTACTTTCAACTTTATCTGTCTCTACAGCAATAGTACTTTTATACTTATCAATCTTAAAACCTTTTTTTGTAATTTTATGATTTAAGAAATCTAATACGGGAAGAATAAGTTGCTTTGAGTTTTGATTGTTATCTTTTTTGTATGAAAAAGTTCTTGAAGATAAAAATGTTTCCATGAGTAATTTACTATATTGTCTATTTTTTAAAAGTTCTAAACATTTATCTATCTTTTCATTTTTTCTTGAGTGTGTAAGTAGTTTTAAAAATTCTAAATGATTTTTTAAATTATAAAATAAATTTGATTGTTTATGAAAAGAGACTTTATGACTTAAATTGTAAATATCTACCATAATCATCATAATATCATTTTGCAAAGTTATAGATTTATTCTTTACTTTACATACAATTTGTTCTTCCTCTAACTCAAACTCATAATCATCAATGCAAGGCAATAGGTCTATTGGAATTTCAATGTATTTTTTTAGATTCGCATGTCCTTTTTTTGCATATATAGAAAATTCTTTATCAATAAACTTAAGATTAAGATTCTCGTTAAAATATGCATTATTTGAAGATAGTAAGCTTATCAGAGTTGATAATTTATTTTGTATTTCTATGTTTTTTATCTGTAAAACCATTTAAATCACTTAACTATAAAATTATCTAAAAGAGTATAATATCATAAAGCATGCTAAACTCAAAAAAATGTATAGTTCTTTGTACTTAATGTAAATTCTTAATAGTTACTATTTTTACAGATATGTAACTTTCTTTTATCTTAAAATTTAAAACAACTTAAGTAATACTTAATTTAAGTTAATTTTTATAAATTCTATATAATACTATGATAGTTTAAATTTTATTTAAGGAGTCCATTATGAAAAAAAGTTTTTTACTTTTTTGTTTGTCTTGTGTTGTTGCAGTTATATCTTTTGCAATAGATGTACCTGCTAATAAACTAGTTGATGTTTGTTGGCTAAAAGAAAATATAGCAAATAAGAACATTGTATTAATAATGGTTGATAAAAAAGGAAAAGCCTACGATAAAGAGCACATTCCAGGAACTATTAAATGGATGGGTAAAGATATATTACAAAAACTATATAAAGATGTATCAGTTTACTTACCAACTCCTTTACAGTTTACAAGATTAGCTAAAAAAAGTGGAATTAACAAAGACTCTCTTGTTGTCTTTTATGGTTCAGGAGCTAACTTCAAAGAAGAAGCTAGAGCTTTGGAAGGACTTGTAATTGCTGAGTATTATGGTATAGAAAATTCTGTTATGTTAGATGGTGGGCTTGCTGCTTGGAAAAAACAGGGTAATATAGTCACAAAAAAAGTTCAGAAACCTAAAAAAGGAAATTTTGAGATTAAAAAATTTAATGATGTTATTGCTACTCTTTTAGATGTTGATGCTGCAGTTGAGCTTAAAAATGGAGCTATTATTGATGCAAGACCAGCAAAATATTATACTGGTAAAGACAATGATAAAAGATTAAAAAAACATGGAAAGATAGATGGTGCAATAAGCCTACAAACTCAATCATTATATAAGGTTGTTGATGGTGTTGCCCAATTAAAAGAAATTTCAGAATTAAAGAAAATTTTTCAGGATGCTGGTGTTGAGCTTAATAAACCAATTATTTCTTACTGTAATACTGGGCATTTGACTTCAAGTGTTTGGTATGTGGCTAAGTACATATTAGGAGCAAAAAATGTTAAAAACTATAAAGCTTCTATGGTTGAATATAGTGCAATGCCTCAAAGAAAAGTTATTAAAGGAAAAATTTAACACTTTATATAGTCAAGTGTAAATAATACTATGCCCGTACATATACTTAGTGCGGGTATTCTTCAAAATATGATTTCATAAATTATATTTATAGCATATATTAAATTAAGTTAGACTAATAAATTATTATAAAGCACACGTTTGGGATTAAATAGATATTGTTGGATTGTATTGGATAAAGAAATGGCGGACAGGGAGGGATTCGAATAAATAGTACACATTTTGAAACTTAAATGCGAAGTACTCGCGGAGATTCGAACTCTTAGCACCGCAGGTATAAGTGACTTTTATGTACTCATAAAAATATGTCACGTGCTTCATTAAGAGCTTTGCTCTCACACAAATTCAATGGTTATATTTACGAGGAAGATTAGTACCTAGTAACTGTCCTTTTCTTCT